>CALGTP010000552.1 GCA_937902105.1 uncultured Actinomycetes bacterium | reverse complement strand
GGAATCACCTGTTGATAAAGGTGATTAACTGACTTGCACGTTGAACAGGGAGCGTTAGCGTCGACACACGCAACGTCAGCGTCGGCATGTGTGTGTGTGTCATCGAGCACAGCAACATCAATGGGCTCGAAGGACTTGTCGAGCGCGTCGGCCTTCTCGTTCGTGATTGGTAACTCTGCGTTTACCACATCCGGGGTGTCCTCATCCTCCAGTGAATGTGCGCGGAGCGCATGCATGCTTGGTTTTCGTCCCGGGAAGATCTCCAGGGTGAACCCAGCAGGGCCGCCGTTGAAATTGATGCGCTTGTCGTTTGGGTGGCAGATGGGGCAGGATGTGCTAGTTGGTTGCATGAAGCATCCGTGGCGTTCGGAGAGTACTACGTCTTGCTTCGGGTGTTGAAAAACGACTTGGGGTCCGGAGATGAGCGTTGTTGGAAGCGTGGGGTTTGCGTAACCGCGCTCACCGTCTGGGAGGTCGCCCTCTGCGCTGTGCGATACAAAGGTGCCCTCGATGTTGTTTCTGACAACCTCGTTGTTGTAAACCTCGATTCCGACGTTTGAAGGGTGGGGGTTCTTCAGGAAGCGTACGTCAGGCCCCATGCTCGCTGTGGCTGCGGTGTCGAAGTGGGCGAGTGTAGGCGTCGCCAAAGGGGATGTGGCGGCGGACGTGGGCGTGGTAGCGGAGGCAAGGAGTGCGGTGGTCAGGAAAGCCGGGACTAAGGGACACTTGAGATACTTGCAGGCGGCACCGGAGGCCGTCGCTTTATTTTCAGCAACGTTAAGGGATTCAGTGGCCATCATGGCACGCACTTTTGCAAGCAAAGGGCAGTCTTTTGCGACGTGCTCCGTGGACTGGCAGGCGTAGCACCCGCGGGTTTTGCCGCCTCCGCCGCCGCCTCCGCCGCCTCCGCCGCCCTCGGTGCGTTTTTTGTTGTTGCATGTGGCCTCGCTGTGGTTGTTCCACTTCTTTCCTGTATTCTTGAAGCACCACGCGCAGTAGTCGGGGTTCTTGAGGCTGACGGCGTTGGACTTTTCCTTCTTGACTCCAGAGGTGTCGCGGCGCTGCTGGTGTAGGCGCATGTGGTACTCGAAGGAGGTGATCTTGACGGCATTTGCGGCGTTGCGAGCGTTGACGGCGTCCATGTCGTCGGAGTCCGCAAGATCGCCGGACTGGGCGCCTGACTTGCACTTCATTTTCCAGGCCATGATCTCCATTGACCAGCGGCTTGAGCACCCGGTTTTCTCTTCGATGATTTCGCATGCGTCGTCCAGTGCGTCCATGTGAGTAGCTTCCCTGATCCCTAGGCTAGCCTTGGTGGTCTGGAGGAGAAGGAGTGTAGTCCACCAGGCCACGAAGTCCGTGTCGTCGTGGAAGCTGTCCTTGTGCGTGGTGTACTTGTTCTTTGCTTGTTTGGTGGTGTCGCCTGACTTGGGCGAGATCGTGTCGTTGAGCCTTTTGAGCAGGTCCGTCCCGCAGGTTTCGCTGGTGATGCTGACGAGACTGGTCGTGGCGGAGTAGTTGGCCTTGCCCATCGTGCATAGGAGCTCGTGGAGGGCAAGTTGGAGGGCTTTGAGCCCGTGAAGGCCGGGTGGGAGCTTGATGAAGTTGATGGTTTCGATCTTGACGCCGGCCTCGTTTGCGAGCTCCATGGTTTCTTGGGCTTGCTGGCCGCCTGGGGTCTTGATCTTGAATGGGGACTGGGTCTCCGGGTCGAAGTTCAGGTAACTTGCTTGGGCGAGGAACTGATTCCTTTGCATCTGCATGATCTTGTCGACATTTGCGGCGTTGAGTGCTTCTTGCTTTCGATTGGCGTCTAGAGACTCCGCGCCGTTGATGGCGCTGTAGAACAGGAAGCTTGCATCGAGGGGCTGCAGGAACTTCAGGATGTAATGCCAAATCTCGGACGTCCACTTGTCCGGTGTGATGTCTGGGGGCTTTGTCGGCTGTATGATGGTCATGAGGCCGGACTCTTCTCTTCCTCTTCTGCTGCGGGCGTGGGCTCAGTGGCTCATAACCTAAGGCGAGGATTGGGTGTCACGACGAGGGGGTCGTGACGTGCGTGGCGCTCACGCCGTAGCAGGATTGGGATAAAGTTTATTGATCCAATGAATCGTACATACGGGGTAGAGCTCCCAGAATACCAAAATACAGAGAACCCTAAATACCAAATGAGTAAGGTACCAAACACATTAATGAGGCCTTATATATTCGTGACTAGGTTCTAGACGGGCTAAGAGTGGAGGCATATCACTTGGATACACCTCAGGATACACCGTAGCTATTACCCCCCCTCGAAGTGATTGCCTGAAAAGAATTAGTCAATCAGATGCTGAATCAGTGTGAGTGGGGGAGCAAGCGACTGAGAACCCATAGTGCGCGCGTTGTGCCGCTCGTGCGTAGGCTTGGGCGTAGCCTTGGTCATGTAATCCGCCACCATATCGAAAGTGGGACAGAAGGGGGTGGAGACGTGTCCGAGTTCGACGTGCTGGCGAAGCATGTGCATGCGCATGTTGACGTGTCGAGTGGCGGGCTTGTTTGCTGGGTGAAGGCCCATAGTAATAGCCCCCTTGTTGTCCACATAGATGTCGGTGGGACGAGGATCGCCAAAACCAAGGTGCTCCAGGAGCATGCGGAGATTGAGAGCTTCCTTGGTAGCCTCAGATCCCGCGACGTACTCGCTTTCTTGAGAACTTAGGAGCGCAGTGCTGCTGAGTTTGACCTTCCATGAACAGGCTGCGCCGTCCAAGAAGAAGATGTAGGCGCCAGTGCTGCGGTAGCTGTCCGGGTCTGCGCCCCAGTCGGAATCCGAAAAACCGTAGAGTACCAGCCCGTGGGTATCGTGCGTGCCGTAAACAATGCGGAGGTCCTTGGTCTTGATCAGATAGCGAGCCACGCGCAGGTACGCATCGAGGTGTTTTTGAGAGGGATTGTGCACATATCGCCCTAGCACGGAGACGCAGTGTGCGAGGTCGGGGCGTGCCCAGATTGCCATGTGAATGAGCTTGCCGTGGGCCCGCAGAACGCGCTCTTTGATTTCTGCATCAATGACGGGTGGACAATCTGCCTTGCTGAACAGAACATTCGGGTCGAGAGGCGTACTTACACTGGCTGAGGAGAAAGGATCAAGCCCCATTGAGCGGATGAAGTCGTAGATATGGCGCCTGACATCAATGCTGAGCACTCGTTTTTCTCGATCGCGTTGCACGTGCATCCCGAGGTAGTATTCAAGGGGTGTGCGAGGGGTGGAGGTATAGGAAGCATTCAGAGAGCGCTCGAACTCGTCGACGAGGTGTCGGGCACTGTCAGTGTAAGCAATCAGCATGTCATCAGTATTCATGCACAGAATGATGAGCTTTTCATTGGGCTCGAGAGTGAGTCCGCGAAGGTTGTCAAGATCGATTGGCGCTCCATCGTAACCCTCACGAAAAACATAACACACGCGCTCGTTTCCAGCCTCGATGAACTGTGGTTGCTCGCGGCGCATCCAGTCGCGAAATGTCTTAGCCCAGAGTGCCCCCCCTTGCTTCGTGCCGTAGAGCCCCTTGAGCATGTACCACCCGTACCCGGCAGTCTCCTCGAAACCAGGGGGTGGCAGGCAAAAGAAGCGTTGGTCTGTGGGCAAGACGCCATTGAGGTAGGCGACTGCAACGTCAAGGTGGTCGATATTGAGGTCGAGGGCATTGCTAAGCGCAACGAGAGTGCGGGTGGTGCTGGGGTCGCTCATGGGAGAGTAACA
>CALGTP010000551.1 GCA_937902105.1 uncultured Actinomycetes bacterium | reverse complement strand
GCAGTGTGCAGCCAACTATGCTTTCACCGATGTGCGAACCCGGTCGTGCCTTGGCATGATGGGTGGCTCGGCCTTGGCTCGAGCATTTGTTCCCTCCGATGACATCGCAGTCTCGGCCTTGGATGAGGACTCAGCATTCACTTACATCAGGGTCCCTCAATGGCTCAGGCTGTGGTGTGGGGGTCCGCCCCTGTTGGCATCTGAAGTTTGGGCTCTGTTGCCACCTTCCTTGCAGGCAGTCATCAATCTTCCTTGCTCCACTTATGTCAGCCCAACTTACACCAGACTGGCCATGGGGTCAGCACATGCTGTGCACATCATAATGCAGATCAACTTGCACTCAATAGGTCAGACACTTCTGAACTACAGCAGAGCTTTGCGCCGAGGTCCAGCCTCTTCACTTGCTATGCCTTCATCCTCGGAGCGGGAAGATGGCCTGGACCCGAGCGCCCTTGAGCAGTTGAGTGTTGATCTTCTTGATGAACTTGAGTCCGTTTCCGATTCGGCCTGGGTTGATAGACAAACTCATCGCAGGAAGTCCCCCATCCAAGCTGCTGCGTACACAGTTGAATCATGGTGTGAAGCAGTCCGTGCGGTGAGGCACGGTTCACAGCGCACAATGGTGGGCATGCACTTCTTCGCGGGAGAACGTAGGCCACAGGACGTGCAAGAAGTTGTTGAGAACAGTTGCCAGTCTCATGGAATTTCTGTACTTATGTTGAGCAGTGATTTAATCCATGATGCATGCTGGGATCTCACGATTCCAGCCACCTTCCATTCAATCATGATGCTTTGCACAGAAGGTTTGATCGACGTTGTTATTGGGGGGCCTCCTTGTTCCACAGTATCGAGAGTGAGATTTCGAGAACTTGTTGGGGGGCCCAGGCCAGTGAGGTTCCGTAGTTGTCCTTGGGGAAGACCTGACCTGTACCCTGGCGAATTGTTGAGAGTTAAAGAGGCCAACATATTATGGCTAAACTTCCTAGCCATTTGCGAAGCAGTTTCCTTGAGGGGGGGAGGACACCTTGTGGAGCACCCCTTGGACCCCAACCAAGAGCCCTTCCCATCTTTCTGGATCACCCCTGAAACTCTTGAAATGGAAGTCAGAACAAATGCAGTTAGAGCCCACTGTCATCAATGCGCTTTTGAAGGTATCACTCCCAAACCCACATGTCTCTCAGGCACTCTTGATGGCCTCGATGAGCTGAACGAGGTTTGGTGCCCTGGGGTATCTGACAAGCACTGGCATGGTAGATCCACTGGCCGAGCGCCCGATGGAAGTTTCTACTCACGGGCGCTGCAGCGATATCCCCCGGGATTTTGCAGAGCAATTGCGGAAAGGATTGTCCGCACTTTCACACGCTTACTTAAATCTAAGTCGGGACCCACTGGCACACTCCAAGTTGCACAAAAACACAGCAGACGCATAACATCATGGTCCAAGTTTGGTGACCCAGGTGTGGTCATGCTAAACGAATGTGCAAGTCGTGGCCAGTCGGTCATTGTTGACAAAGAACAAGCTGCCACACACATTCATGTTGACGACTGTTTAATGTTCAGTGCTTCTCATGCAAAACTGGTCCATGCCGACCAGCTTCTTGACACAGTAGTTGAAGGCCTTGAGCAAACGGGGTTTTCGGTTTCTCAGCAAACACGCAGTAGTGATCTCACAAAAGTTGTTGGCTATGAAATAGAACGCAAACCAGCTAGGCTGGCACTTCCGGCCAAAAAGATGGCCTTGCTGAGATCAGCCCTGCTGCAACTTGTATCAGTTGATTTTGTTGAGGTTGATCTGCTTGCATCTCTTGTTGGTGTGTGGGTGTTTGGATCCCTAGTCAACAGAAACTTGCTTTGCATTCCTCATGCTGTGTTTGGCTTCATGGACACATATAGAAGCACGAAAGTTAAATGGACAGTCACTGTACGTGAAGAAGTTCGAGCCATGGCACATAGTGTTGGTTTCATGTGTGTTCATCTTGGTGCCAAGTTTGCCACCACGGCTTTTGCCACAGATGCCATGGGAGCTTCGAGTATAGATGCAGGCGGTTATGGAATTGTCGGCACCACTGTCACTCCACAAGAAATCCGAGCTTTCCTATCAGTGGGTGAGCTGCCTGGCTACTCAGTGGCCAGGGTTTCAGACATAGGCGGTGCTAAGCATCCTTCCAGGGGTTTAAGCCCTACAGTCCCCTTTTCCTTGCTGCCAGCCGGTTTGTTGAATGAGGATAGATGGTCCCCAATTGGATGGGGGCGCTTTCAATTTGAAGAGCACATCACTTTGCAAGAATGCCGCACAGTTGTCAAGTTGTGTCGTATGCTTTCGGCACATGCCAGTGGTCATGATTCTGTGGTATTTAGCTTGCAAGATAATCGTCCCACTTCCGGCTCAATAAGTAAAGGTCGTAGTCCTTCCTTTGGACTAAACAGGCTTCTCAGGATGAAAAGCGCAGTTTGCATTGCGGCTCGACTTAGGCTGTTCCTGCCATGGATTGAGAGCGCACGCATGCCTGCAGATTGGTTGTCTCGAATCTTTTGAACATGTTCAAGCATATTTGTTGTGCCTCAAGGAGGCTTGATCCAGACTTGGCCCTTAGGGCCCGCGAATCTACCGTCAAGAACCATTTAAAATCGATTTCACCCTTTGTTGAATTTGTTGAACAAAGCAACAGAGCAGACGCAGAGACCGCCGCTGACATTGACGACCTCATTCAAGAATTTCGTCACGAAATGCAATTGACAAAGAGCAAACACACAATGCTTGTGGCTGCCATCGAGTTTGTGTATCCTAGAATCAAAGGCTAGTTAATCATTTCAAAACAGATGCTGCGAGGGTGAAACATCGGGGAACCAACCAAACATTCCACTCCCATGCCTGGCAAATGTGTCTAGTAAACTTGATTCACCGGTGCTCGTGTCTGCTCGAGACACGAAGCACCCTTGCTCCTGCCCTTGTGAGAAGCCGAGATGTTGTTTTGTGATTTCTGCATTTTGAATACCTTATAGCAGGCGACTGTGTCTCTTTGGCAGGTGGACCTGCATGTGCTAATTTAGATCTTTGGTGTTCTCAAAGAAACGTTCACAGACTTCGCATTTGAACTTGTACCAGCCATGCTTGTGGCAGGCACCTCTTGCGCAGCAGGCGCCGCAGAGCACATAATCGCAAGCGCCAGCACATTGCTTGTAGCAATTTCCAGTTGCACAATAGGGCTTTAAACAAATATGATCTTCTCCAAACTGAGATCTTGTCTTGTGTCTAGTTGACTTGATTCACCGGTGCGCGTGTCTGCTCAATACACGCAGCACCCTTGCTCCTGCCCTTGTGAGAAGCCGAGATGGTTGTTTATTTGTGATTTTCTTTTGGTCAAGGCCAAAAGTGAGGCCAAAATGATAAGGCCAATTTGAATACCTTATAGCAGCAGTTGAGTTTCACTACCCTAAAGTAAAAGGGTTCACTGCAGTGGTCCAAACAGGTTTCTGCCGGTTTGGCAGTTAACCACAACACAAAACATACAGTACCGCTCATTTCAGCAACTGCAAAGCTCTTTGGTTGCCATATTGCACATTTACGCCCACGGCTGGGCTTTGCTGTTCCGTGCACCAAGCTGTAGCTGACGCCGCCAAGGGGAGGGGGGCGATTTGTGTGTGCAGGCCCCCCCCTTTTTCGGCTCACACGTGCGTAGAATGGCGCCGGGGCTACATGAGAGTGAGACGGTTTTCGCCTCCATCGCCCCTTTTC
>CALGTP010000550.1 GCA_937902105.1 uncultured Actinomycetes bacterium | reverse complement strand
CAGCAAGCGAAGGCAGCCAAGAAGTTCGTGCAACGAACTCTGAAAGCGGCACAGAAGCTGTGGGCGACGGAGGGGGCGGAGCTACGGAGAGGACAGGCGATAGCAGAAGCTCGGAGTGGCAAGCTGGCTGCGGTCATCGAGCTCATCTTCGTCCCAGACAAGCCGAGCATGGTGGACGACTGTGTCTGGCAGGAACGGAAGACGGAGACGCCGAGCGGGATGGAGGTCCACTGGGAATTGATCACAGAGCCGGCGGAGCTGGAGACGGCCGCCCTCGACATTGCACGGGCCATCTTCCCGAAGTCGAGGGACTGGCATCCGGAAGAGACGAACGCGCACTCGACCTTCCCGGCAGGCTTCGCCTTCGCAGACTGTCCCATTGCTACGGCAGAGCTGACGGACATGCTCACTAGCTCGGAACGGGTAGACTTCACGGGGGTCCTGGCAGAGATGAGCATGGACGACTTTGTTGGACTGATTCAGGCAAGGAACATGAACTCGGCACCGGGCTCCTCGGAACTAAGGTATGACCATCTGCGGGCCATGTCGGAGGCGCATCGCGAGGTCTGCTTGCTGTTTGTCAACAAATACATCGCGACCCAGAGCTGCCCAGCGGTGTGGCTCCTGGTAACTATCGCGATGATCCCGAAGGGAGCAGGGGGAGGGGGACTTGGAGCGGGCCGACCCATATCACTCATCGAGACGCTATTGAAGCTGGCCACAGCGTGGGTGATACCGAGGGTCAAGGCCCGCATGCTCCAACACCGTAGACCGGGCGGCCCTCAAGCCCCGTCCCCAGCGGAAGGATGGGCGGATCGCGGACAGTTCTTCGATTCGGGCGGGTCGGGACGAGGCTGCATACAGGCGGTGGTCACGGTGGTGTCGGTGATCGAAGGCCTCATCACGCTCAACCAAGACTTTGCATATGTGGCTCTAGACGTCAAGGCGGCGTTTCCGAGTGTGCCCACGGAGTTCATGGAGCGCACGTACTGCGGCATGGGAATGGAGGGCACCGACGAGTTAGACGGACTGAGACAATTCCTACAGTCCATAGACTGCAAGAGCACGATGCGCGTCCGCGTACACCACGGCTTTAGCATCGCGATCTTGAAAGGGCTGATAGGGATTCATCAAGGAGAAGTATCGTCGCCCATGAAGTATGGAATCTCGACAGATACGCTGCTGCGATACCTGGCCTTCCTAGCGGATCAAAATGACGCGGGCATTTCGCTCACAATGATTCATTTAGAAGGACAGGCGCTCCCTTTCGAAGGTACGCTCACCATCGAAACAGCACGAGGCGCACTCACGCTCATCACACAGAAAGGCAGACTGGTGGCCATCCTCTTCGCGGATGACCTCTTCATGATCGCGCAGAACACGATGAAACTACAGCTCCTCCTCAACGGCGGCTGCATGTTTTACACGGCGGCGTCGGCCTCGCTGTGCGCTCCCAAGTCGAAATGGACAACTAAAACGCCGGTGAAGGAGTGGACACTGCGGATTGGCCCCCTCCAAGATGCGACGCAAGCGGCGGAATGCGCGGCGCAGTGCAGGAAATGGCGAAGGCAGATCGGTGGCAACCGCACCCCTAACGTTGAGAGGGTCCAAGCGCGCGCGAAAGAGGTGCTGATCACGGGAGACATCGCCTTTCTGGTTAGGTCGGGCATTCATTGCCAGTGGGGCACGGTGACCAGACCAGCGCTACGTCAGAAATCGTCGCTGCAGCAACACCTGGAAGGGTGGACAGCAGAGAACGGACTCGATGCAGTGAAGCTAGAGGTGGAGCACGAGCCACTATACATCGTCGACCCCAAGTCGGGAGAGAAAGGGTACCTCGAGTATGTGGCACCGGACCAGCCGATCAAATACCTGGGCTACCACATCTGTGCGACATTGAATTGGAAGCCGGCTCTAGAGGCGGTGCACGCTAAACTGAATAAGCTGCTAAGCCAAGTACGGCGGGGCAAACAGTTAGGCCTCCCAAGAGACCTGTTTCTCCAGGCGTGCAATAGCAAGATCGGCGGAATGCTCGGCTACTACCTTGTGGGCATCCCAACTAGCGAAGAGGAGATGACCACCATCAACAACAAGGTAGCGCAAGCCTTCTCACCATGCAAGGATACCAGCGTACACTTGCTGCGGATGCTCCCGCCCATTGGACTGGGGGTCATGGATGTCGAACTGCGCATCGCTCAGGGCCGTATCAAGATGGCTACGGACACGCTTCACTCGAACGACGTGGAAGGCTCGGCGCTCAGGTGGTGCCTGCGAGTTCTCCAGCTGGTACACAAAGTCCCACACTTTTGGTGGAGTGACCCACGAGTGGCGAGAACGGGAGCGGTCAGGGGATTTGTGGAGGGTGTCACGCAATCGCTGAAAGTGATGGACCTGGCGATTCTATGCACCATGGACTGGTTCGGGAGGCCCCCGGCGGATTCCACACTATGGGAGCGAGGCTTCAAAGCGGACACGCCGGAGCGGGACATGCTGCGTATTGCCAGGAAAGCTAGAATTCACAAGGTGTACTCGATCAAGGACCTGGAGAGCAAAAGGCACCTCTTCATGGATACTGAGGAGCATCAGGTACAACAGGTGCCGGAACACGTGCTGCCGACCGACCCGGGACCGCTCTTCACACTCGCAAGAAGGACGTTGGAGGAGCCAGTGCATCTCCCACCGGGCACCTCGATGTCGGACGGCTCCGGCCAACCGCACACGACGGCAGCACAGGTGGATGGGATAGACCCGTGGCAAGGCATGGTGATGCGTGTACTCTGTGCGGAGCGCATGGCAGTGGCGGGGGAGCTACTAGGAATTACCATGTCGATGCAGCGCCTCACCGACAACGGGATCTGGGACGGCACCGCCATTTCAGACTGTCAAGGAGCGATCGGGGAAGTTCACAAAACGAGAATGGCGAACTTCCACCCCTTCCGGAACACCCAGCAACACTGCTCGTTGCTTAGGTACTATCTGTGGGCGTTGATCGATCCAAGGAATGGCATCACGCTAGCCTGGTTCCCTGGGCACTCGGAAAACAGTGAAGTGGACCCGGCAATGCGCGACATACAGGAGGCACAGCTGGTGACAGATCGCCTGGCCGCAGCAGGTCAGGACGAAAGTATGGACCCGATCCGCACCACCACCGTCTTTAACTTTGACTTCCCCTTTGTGGTCTTCACGGCCGCAGGACCGAGAGCACACGGCACGTTAGCCCAACGGGTGGAACGACGGAGAAAGGACCCGAGCTTCCACAAGCAGCGGCGGCAGCAGCACCGGGAGAGGGCGCACGGGGTGTCGTGGGTGGACATCCCTACTCATCTCTTCCACCTGCCGACAGTACGCACGCCGTACGACTCGACGAGGCCGTGGCCCAGCAAGCTCCGGAACAAGTACGACGCACCAACGGAACGAGAAGCGTTGCTGTTGCGCCCCATGCTAGCGAGAGCAGCGCTCAATGGAGGAGCCTCCCACCTCACAGCGACACGACTCGACATGATCGGCGGCCTTACCGAACTGGCCGCGGACTTGACACTGACCACACCGATCGTGATGAAACGAGCAACGTGCCCTTTTTGCGAAGCGCAAACAGAGGACTCCTTGCAGCACTTTATATGGGACTGCAAGTCAGACCGTCATTTGACTGCCACCGGCAAAGTCATTAACGCAGAGGAGACAGTCAAACGAATGCGGCAGCGGTTCCAGTCTGGAATGATGGCTGCAATGCTCGGCACGGGCTGCCCACTCTTGACGGGGAAACGGCATACAGGGGACGGCGAAGAGGGGACCGGGAAGGCCGCACGCTCTGCTCAGCCGCTGGAACGGAAGGCCCGAGAGCGTAAGGAGGCCACGGTGGTGACTTATGATGTCATCCGGTCGATCGCGAAAGCAAAGATACGCGCCAAGCTTCAGCACCAGCCGGCACACCTGTGGTTCCAAGGGAAGGAGAGAGCGGTGGAGGCAGATCGAGCCCGACTTCGCCAGGCAAAGGCGAGAGGACTGAAACGCACGGCGGCGACCAAAGCGCAGGCGGTCATGATTGAGCGGCTAGCTAGCACGATCGCAGACGAAAGGGCAGGGTGGTTGAGATGGAAGGGCGACGATGATATCATGTCAGCGTACGTGGACACACCGGCGAAGGTGAGCCCGGCACTCGACTGCCCGACCAGAGGAGAGGAGACGGAAGAGACGGACGCGGCCTTACCGGAGTCGGTGCTCTTCGCGCACGCGCTAGTAGCCTCCTTCTACAGCCTGGGCTCCATGGAAGCCGTTGGCATAGCGTCGGAAAGCGACGGACCCTGGACAGGCAACACCTGGGCTGGCTTGGCACCGGGACGACAGCCCTACCAAACATCGGCCCCCCCTGAATCCTCTCTTCCAACCTTAAGGTACGGCGGGCTAGTGGATTGCAGAGTGTCATGGACGGAGGCACGCCGACTGCGGAAGGGGGCTCGAGAAGCAGAACAGCCGCTCCTCTACATTGCCATCGCCGGCATCACTGCACCAACTGCCATGGTGGGCCACGCGCTAGCGGCAGGAGAGTGGCTACTACGCAACGAGGGACAGAACGTCCGAACGCACGGATATTTGATGTACGTCCCTGATGAACGCTTCCCAGACCCCACTGGCATAGGGTACCTCCCGGCACCGGTGCGACAGTGGAAGCGACTGTGGATGGATACAGACGAGGACGCCGACCCCAGCTTGGGAACGCCAGACTGCCTGCGACGACAGCTGGCGGAATGCGTAGTTCAGTACCAGCGGCACACGGGCAGCGAGACGTGGTGGCAACATGCTCTTAGGGGAGCTGAAGGCCAATGCCGGGGAGCGGGACTAATCGGCAATGAGACCCACCAGGAGCTGCAGCCACACATGACCAAGAATGCCTATGCTCAGCTGTACGCATCTTACCATTGGCAGATGGGGGTCCTAGTATCTTCTCTGGTATCTTGCAGATCGGTGGTCGCGGAACTTGTCACAAAGGCGGAGCAAGGAATGGCGAATGGAGAGTTCACTACACAACTCCAGCGGTTCATCAGGGCTCTCCCGCCGGTCCGCCCAAGGCGCCGCGGAGCCACTGGGTGGTTAGGAGTGGATAGAACTAAAGGTGGCCTCCCTGTATGTGAAACGTGTTGCGGGAGTGGTACAGCGAAGACCAACAGGAACGACCAACCGAGCTGTGCGGGTGTGTGTCCCAGCTGTGCAGGATCAACGGCGTGGACCACCCAGGACGCACCGGCGGAAGAGAGTGACGACGACCCACCGGACGCAAGGGTCAAGAAAGTCTGCAGGCACCTCCCTCCACGGGCTAAGCTGATCGAAGTGCTGCGCCAACTAGGACGAGAGTGGGCGACAACGAGCCCGGGAACCAAGCAGCCGCATGGAATTATCGGCCCTGGCGCATGTGACGGCTGCAGCAGGGCAATGGTAGCGGAGGGCGGAGTAGAGGCGGGCCTCCTACTTGTAGACGGGCAAGTTCTTTGCGAACTGTGCGCAGTGAGATGGACGGAACAAGTGAGGAAACGACTACTGCTAGATCGGGGCGAGCAATGTGTGTACCTGCAAACGACGAAACCCAAACGAGCCTGCTGCCTCAAATGTTGGAGCCGGAACCCAACAGCGGTGGCGGATTTCCGGAGCGAACTCCGACGGATGGCGGCAAACCACCTCCTCAGCCAGTTGACCAGGAGCGACGCAGTCAGCTTTAAACGGGCACTCGTCGCGGAGATCGAGACCATGGGGCTGGCAATGCCTACCACGGAGGACTTCGGAGTCCCAGTAACGATCATGTGGCGTGTCAGCTCGTGGTTGCAACGACACGCCAGCCACTGGTTGAGGGACGCACCGCACCTTGCTGACACCTCACTGCGAGTTGACTTTACGGAGGCCGGCTGGGTTGCACTAAGGAGTGCCGTTCCGCCGCCTGAGACGCAACACAACATCGCCCGAGGACACGGCAACCTGCACTCTGAGACAGTGCGCAGAACAGAAGGTCTCTCAGAGGCGAAGGGGCTGGCGAACCTACGTGTCGTTTTCAAGAAGCATAACAACGTCGCACTGCCCAAAACTAGAGCGCGATTATGCATGCTACCGGTGCTGATCGGATTGGACGACAAACGGGACTCGCTCACCTTAGCTGAACCAGCGGACTCGCACGTGACTCAGTCGGAGCAAGCCAAGTGTCAGAAATGCGTGAATAGCGAGGGTGATGCGTTTGGAGACCAGGAGGGCAAGCAGGTGTATCACTGCCTAGCGTGCAACGCCTATCTGCACGAGGACTGCATGTCGTCGAGGGAACGGGAGACGGTAAGGCTGCACGACCACCTCGAAGAGTGCCAGCCCCCGGGGTCGCTTCCACCGGAAGACCTGGAGCCGGGACGGATCGATATGATAAAACAATATTATAAGGAGATGCAAACAGAAAGAGATACGATCAGCTTGCCGCCGTGGAGGTGCGCGGACTGTACAACGAACCAACAGTTTGCGATGACGAGGATCCTCGAGCTGTCTCACACGCCGGCGGGGAAACTGATGGCGGTGGTGGAATACACGGGGTACACGACAGGGGAGCTGATTCCTATGGAACTTCTGATTGACCCATCCAATGCGCTAACGGACGCTTTCCAGGCAGTACAGATCCCGGAGGCGGATGCGTACCGTACGGTTCACTATGTGATAACGGAAATAAAACGAGGGCAGACAGACATACCGTCACTGATGCATCAAAAGAATCACACGGAGTTGATCAGTTTGACGGCATTGCAGCGAAGGGGCTACTGCCGAGACTCGTGCACGGTTTTCCGACTCATGCCAAATGTGCCCTTCTTCCTCCCACTCGCCTTAGCCGACCTCATGACCGACTGTGCAGGCAACAAATTGGAGCCCATCGCATCTCTGAAGCCACAGGGCAATAACACCCGCAGGGGATCTAGCCTGAAGCGCATCATAGGCCATCTAACGGCGGTTACGGATGGAGCTCTATCTTTTCCAGCGGCACTGGCGGACGGCACGGGGGGAGACGGCGGATGGCAGGGGCTGGAACGCATCAACGGAGCCAGGTACAGCGACCTCAAGCAAGCCCTGAATGACTTCAACACGATATATGGACCACAGCAATGGCGAGAGCTGCTACAACAGGAGGTGCCGGGGCTGACAGTGCAAGATATAGATTGGCTGAGCACAATCAAGGAGGATGTACGACCAAAACGGAAGACCAAACAGCGAAGTCCACTGGTAGATAGCGGCAAAAGGAAACGGGACAAAGGGGCTCACAGGGACCCGCCGGGAAAACAAAGAAGAGGGGAGCGGGGCACCTTGGCGACTGCTCGGGCGGACACGAACAGAGCTGCAGA
>CALGTP010000549.1 GCA_937902105.1 uncultured Actinomycetes bacterium | reverse complement strand
GACCAAGCGCCGGAGCTCGAGGTCGAGTACGACAGTGAGCACCGCAGTGATGACGAGACTTCATGCCCCAGCGGGGTGTACTCCTCCTGCTCTGAAGATAGTGACCACGGCGAGTTTCCCTCTTTAATCAACTGTAGCCCAACCAGTGACGGCGACGCGACTCCCCTTCCAAACAGGGGTGGACATGATGCAGTAACCGGAACGACGAACCCGGATGACTACGAGTCTCCCCCTCCAATTAGGGGTGTTGCGATAGGTCCTAATCTCAAAGTAGCAGGATCACCGTTCAACCCGTACCACATCATATGGGACTGCGCAGCCGGTTCCAACATGTGCAGCAACGCTGACATGGCTACTGACATCAAACCTTGCAGGAGATCAGCCATCGCAGGCATAGTACCGGGAACCGAAGTCGTGTACACCCACACCTGCACCATGCTGGACTCTGAATTCGGCAGATGCCCACTCGCCATCGGATCCACAGGTAACATACTGGCCCAAGCAGCAGTACTCGACGCGGGATTCCAGGTACACTACTTAGATGATAAATTCATAGTGAGCCATCCCAGCGACAAGGACGTGAGATATGTGTTCGGAAGAACGACAGGAACCTATGGAAGCACTAACCACTACCTAATGGACTCACGAACGATGCTACCACCAACATCAGCTGGGATCAGCACACACACACTCATGGGGTATAACCTAGGGGTGTACACCACCACGACCCAGGACCCAAAGAGCTTTACACCTGCACCACCAGTAGACAGACACGCAACGGACCGCATCAAGACTGAAGACCAAGCCAATGGCCCAACGCTAGCTAATGTAAGCGTCGAAGCGCGCATCCTACTCGTCAAAAAGGAACGGTTCCTCTTCTGCCTGCTACACCCCATCGCATACTCCATCGTAGTACCTATCGAGACTAATGAGGCCGTCAACATATACCACGCACTCAGAGGGGTGATAATGGAATCTCATGCCAGGGGATTCGACATAGTCTCAATCAGAACAGATCGCGAGGCAATACTGAGGTCCGCGCTCGTGTCCGACATGCTAGTATATCATTCGATAACCATCACCACGGTCAAAGATGAAACGCACATGGTCATGACCTCACAGCGAATGTACCTCGTCAGGGAGGAGTGGAAGACCATAGTTATGACTCTGAGATATGCACCCAGTAAGCACATCATACAATGGGGTGTAATAGCCGCCAACAGACGCGCCAACATGCACACTCCAGTCGGTTTGGAATGGGCCGAAACACCCAGACATACTTTCCTTGGAACTCGGACAGAGCTCGAATCAGACCCAACAGGCATCACTTTCGGGTCCCACGTGTACGGACCAAACATACACGACGAAGGTAGACTCAACCATTCAGAAAGTCACATATTCTTATTGGCAGCGGACAGCAAACCTGGCAAGTCTCATATGCTCAACCTAAGAACCAACACAGTTGTACTAGGGTACCATGGCAAACCAGGACCGATCACCAAGAAGGTGATACAGCACCTAAACAGCGTCGCACTCAAGGAAAGATATTTCAAACACGAACGATCACCGTCCAGCTTTACAATGAGGAAGTCAGTAAAGTGGAGCGATGGGAGGACATCAGTAAAGTGGAGCGATGGTTCGGGCGACAAAAAGCCACGCCGAAGTCTCACTGTCGCCGAACTCCCGCCCTTGGAGCCCTACCCCTTGCTGAGCACCGAAGAGTATGCCAAACTCCCCAATAACGACAAGACTCATATCAGATTGCACAACAAGGCGATTAAGGATGCAATGGAAAAGATGAGAAACAACATGCGTTCCGGTGAAGCAAGGGGAGGAGTGAAACCTCAAGAACAAAACAGATGCTCTCCTGCGCCCGACGCCACAAATGACAGACCGGAAGATATGGAGGGAATTAAACATTCCACCGGTTCAACGAGTCGCTCACCAGACTATCCATATTGGTCCCCCATTGGGGAAGGTGCGCAGCACGTCAACACAAGAGGTCGCGAGCCCACTATCATCCCCGAGGCATTCGATGGTACGGCTGTGGTGCGACGTAGAAGAACATAAGTTCGCCCTTAGCCCTACTTGTACACACATTTTTATATGCACCAATAATCTGTTCTAGTGCGTGGATACCACAAACCGATACAGGGGG
>CALGTP010000548.1 GCA_937902105.1 uncultured Actinomycetes bacterium | reverse complement strand
CGTCTTCCCCTTGCGCTGAAGCCTGTTTTTCCCCCACGACCTCTCCCTCCTCCCCGTCATTGGTCGTTCTCGCTCCCAGTGCTGCTCCCTCCATGTTACCCTTATTAATTAAATCATTCAAAGCTGTCGATAAATTACTCGTCTCTGCAGGACGCTCGTAGTTGTCTTCCCCGTGGTGTTCCGCCACCTGTGCGTGTGTGTTAACGTGTATGTGCGTGCGTTGCACGGCTGCCGCCGAGCCCACATCCGTTCTCAATTCCTGACTGCTTTCGGTCTTTCTCCTATTCCCTTCACAGGGCGGAGGAAAGACGTCACTCTGCAGTAGAGTTTCAAACGATTGTCGCCCCTTCCTTGAGCACGCGCTGTTCGTACAGCAGCGCCCCTGGCTGACTGCCTCCCCGTAGGGGCTCTGCCTTCGCTTGCTACTACTCATCCATGCCCTCGGAGGTGCCCCCCCCCCCGATCGCAGTATCGTTTCCTGGTAGTTGGGGTGCTCCAGCCTGCAGCTGACCCTTACTCCTGGTGCCTTGTCCCGAGGTGCCGTCCTCGTCGTCACGATCCCGAGCTCTCCCCGATGCTTTTTGCTTGTCACGAGTTCCGATGTCCTCCCTCGTCTCACTCTGCTTCAATCTTTCGAGAGGATCCGGGCCGTCGAGTTGCCACTGCCGAAACCGGGGGTCATTGAAGTCCCATGTCAGGAAACTTTCGGTCGTGGTGCGCGGTATAAAAAGGATCGATGTGTTCTTGGTGCCTACCGGGATCATGCGCGGCCTAAATTCCTCTTTCTGCCTGGCAATCACAAGTAGCAGCCTAACGAGGCCCTTCCACTCCCTTATCGCCGGGTGGCTCCCCAAAGAGTTGATGTGGATGCTTGTGTGAACAGTCTCAGCCTTCGTAGGCAGCAGTCTGCCCTCTAGGACATTGTTACTGAAGACTTTCTCCCCTTGCGACTCGCCACCCATGTCTCCCTGTGCCAGCACCTGAACCCCGGGCAACACGAAAACTGTCTGACACAACTGCGTCACTGCAGCATACAGAGTCGTCGCAGACCTGTCGCCAACTAATTGCTCTATGTTCTTGCCATGCAGGAGCATCGAGGGCCTAAGGACATCAAGGTGCTCGAGGAATGTCAGATCGTCCCCACTGGCCCCGAATTGCTGCTCCAAGGTCGCCGCCTGTCCTTGTGAGACCATCTGTGGCGGGACTATCATGAACCCTGCCTGAGCTTCAACCACAGCGAGGAGGTTGCGCCCTGCAAGCTGCTTGAGCATGCCTGTCACGATGTATCCGTGGCAGAGTTCAGGCCAAGTGCCAGCGAGAATTGACAACAAAGTGTCGCCTTTGGGCCAACCACTTCTGAGCTCCTCTCCTTGCGGATGGAAGTGACTGGACCATCCAACCTGGCACAGTTCCAGAGGGCGTTCCGCCGCCGCTGGATTGGGCTGGTTGAGGACCCAGAGCCCTACCAGTACCGTTTCAGGGGTGTAGTACACGCCACTGCCTGGGGCTGTAAGGACAGGCCGTTGTGCGAGGTGTCGGCCGATCTGTGATCTCTGGAGCTCCCGCGCTTGGGACAGGGTGATCGAGAGACTACCCCTCCCCTGCTGCCTTTGCTGCTCAAGGGCTCGAAAAGTTTTCTCGTGCTGGAACACCACGCCCTTGCTACCCTCCCCCACCTGCCCTTCGTGGGCTCGCCAATTGATGAAACGATTGTGTGCTTCCCCGCACAGCCAGTGGTAAAATTTCATCAGCGCCGCCTCCGGTACATCTGGAAAAGTCGCAGAAAGTGGTAGGCCCACAGATATCGGCTGCGTTTTCAGCACTTTGCTATAGACCGAGTTCGCAAAGACCACAACCGAATGGGTATCTCCTACAGCGTGGACGACTAGCTGCGGCGACTCGTCTCTGGGCTGAGATTTGAAGGCTGCCTCTATCATTGTGGTGTCTTTCGTTTTGCCCAGCGCGGTCTCTCGAATAGGGTCGGTAGTGTCGTACCAGCGTTCATTATGCTGGCTCTCCCTCACTTCTAGACAGCGGGTAAGGGTGCCGTCCTCGGTGCTCATTCGAAAGGGGAACCATAGGCCATCTCCGACTCCCTTTCTCACGCTGTCGAGGAAGACATGTGCGGCCATTCCAACACACCAATCCCTTACTGATTCTCCAAACACCAAAGCCTCCGCGCCTCCTGCCCTGATGCTGATTGCCGCGTCCATCGCATACGGTGTGGCCAAGAAAAGCAGTGATTCCTCATTCACCTGCACCGCTTGAATGTCGCCTGCCTGCTTGAGCTGCATAAGTACTTCCAGCGCCTGATCGCATGCCTCTGCTGAAACGCCAGCGTGCTTGAACAGATGGCCAATATGGAATAGTTGGTTGTCTAAAGGTGCTGATAACTCGCTCACCCGGGTGACGCGCTCCCCTCCGTTGGAGGTGAAATTAACAGGTCGCCTCCCCTCCGATCCGTCGTGAGTAAGTTTGGGTACCCACAGTCCTTCCTGTTTAGCTATGATGTGCTGAATTGCTGCCAGCATCTCTGCACTAGCCACCGTGACCGGTTGCAGCTTGTCTTTGACGGGTGTGCCTACTATTTTTAGGGTGCCGAATTTCCCTTTGTGGTTAGTAGTGACCAGCACGGATATCGTCTCCTTGGTCCCTGCCTCTCGGCACTCC
The DNA here is from genome assembly GCA_937902105.1 of uncultured Actinomycetes bacterium. GTDB lineage: Bacteria > Actinomycetota > Acidimicrobiia > Acidimicrobiales > Ilumatobacteraceae > Casp-actino8. The sequence goes on along the minus strand of CALGTP010000548.1, from coordinate 2,778 downwards.
AATGTCAGCCCCGCTCCTTGCCATCCACCACTGTCATCGAAGACTTTCCCTCCTACCAGCTGGTGACGGTGTTGCACTGCTACTATAGCCCCAGCATCCAGATCCCAAAAAATGTTTCGATCCTTCTGCTTAAGTACAGGTTGGGCCAGCAGGAACTCCTTCTTCCCCTCCCCGGCGAGGCTCATACGCAACCACTCCTGTACCACGACCGTGGTTGCCTCCTGGTCAAAGACTCTGCCGAACGCCGCCTTTTTGTCGCGGGGTGGGATGGCAGGTGCGTGCAGGCCCTGGAGCCGAAAAAGTGTTATCGGGCCTAACAGATTTCTCCTGCGACGGATCTCCGCCCGAGCTGCAGCAAGTAGGTTTCGAAAACTCTGGATGGTGACATCATACTCTTCCGGATCTTTCGGGGATTGAAGGGTCACGCTCATGATCTTCACCTCCTCCGCTATAAAGTTGGCGGTAATGTCAAAACCGCGCATGCACTCCTTGCTGACAAACACTTCAAGCATTTTGTCCCCCAGTTGCTCCTGTGTAAGTCCACCCGCAGAGGCCCTATCCAAGAGAGTGTCAATCCTAGCGAGAAGTTGCTCGTAGCTGCTGCAGTAGATTTCTGCACGTTGAGTCAGTCGCTTACACGCTGCTGCCGCGCCCACCTCCTGCTCTTGGGCAAGTGTCACCGGCACAATTTGCCCACACGCGACCACGAGGCAGTTGCGCTCAGACGACCCTATCCAGCAGGTGACTAGAGCTCCTTGGGATTCTACCACGTTCCTGACCTCTTTCGTGGAGAAATATGCCACAATTGGGGGCCCACCAAATTGCGGTTGCTTTTCGATGTCACTTGTGAGGATGCTCTCAGCCCTGTCGCCAAAGCGCCTCTCCTCCGTGATTCTCACGCACATGAGGCCGTTCGCGAGCCCCACCCTCCCCAGGCTCTCTCTGACACCGATTGTGAGTAGGTAGTTGAGACCTTCCACTTCCAATCCCAAGAGCTCGAGGATGTCCCACATGAGTTTCAATTTCGAACGTTCCTTCTGGTTGAAATGGATCTCGAGGGCATACATGGATCTGACCGTCACCTTGCCTTGCAAAACATTTCCATCCCCCGTTTCAATCTCCATCGTGCGGGACCTGATCGCTGCCAGTGTGGGCGCCTGCACCCCACCTGCTCCCTTAAGTCGAACTTCAACGGTGGGTGGGAAAGGTTTGCCAGTCGAATCTCCAGCTGCCAGCTTTTTGGACACCGCAGTCGATCGGCCGTTCACATCCGTCGTCTTAACGTTTTCTCCAAACCTTTGCATTGCCGCCACAACCTGATTGTTCGTGTACTGCGCCCCTTGCGGCAGTGTCACAATGAGAACCACGCTGCCCTGCTGATTCTCCAAGATTTCCTTCACCGGGAGCACTCTAGTTTCGATCATCAAATTTTGATCGTCGCCACAAATGCGGACCATGGCTTGCAGCAGTTGATACTGAAGGACTGCCCTCCCTTCCTGTTTCCTTGCTCCCTCTGCCACGCGCAGTCCTGCCTTAGCGACCCTCTTTCCCACCTCCTCGAGGGTGCGATCGCTGATGGCTTCCGGCCGCAGGTCAAGACGGGTCATTTGTGCACTAAGCCTATCCACCTCCACTTGCGCCATCGCATTCTCTTCGAGGGCCTTCAGCATTGTCTGCTCCCTCTCCTTCTGAGCTGTTTCCTGAGCTCTTTTGCCTTCCTCAGCTGTGGCAGCCCACGCCGCTGGGTCATTGTCTGCTCGCTGTTTCTCCGCTTTTTTTGCGGCTCGCTGATCTTGTTCAGCTTTAGCTCGTTGCTTAGCGAACAAAGCCGCCGCCGACGCGCCAGGGGCCGCCATTCTCGGGCTGTTCCACTGCCGGAGCGCAAGGCCGGGCAATTCCAACCACGTTGCTGCTTGATCACAGACAGCCACTCGTGTTAAACGTTGTGTTCCACACTGGTATCCTTTCACACCCCGCCACCAGCTGCTTGCTGCTCCCCAGCTGGTATTTTTTCCCCTGTTCCCGTCACCGCTCCAGCCAGCGCCTGCGCCGCTCCACCACTCGCGTCGCCAGCCAGTGCCCGCTGCTGTCTTGAGACCCTCTGTTTCCACTACTCCAGACCGCCGGCCGCCCCCCCAGCCCGTGCCTGCGGCGATCCTCAGATCCATTTTTCTCCTTGCCTCCCCTGGACCTGCGTCCAGGGTGGGCATCTTACTCCGTGTGTGCTCCGGCGGCGCTGATGCCGCAGCTAAGGAAACCTGCCGGGGACAGCCTCGCGGCTGCGTGTCCTGCAGTCCGACGGCAGCGGCAACCCCACACGTTGCCTCTAAAACGTGCAGCCCATCTAGACGCAGGTTGCGGCCATCTCGGCGGTAGTGGCCCAGTAGCGCAACAGACCACCGGTTTCCAGGGATTTCGAGGGCCGCACCTCGCAGGTTGACGCTAGGCCGCCGGACGCGCTCCACCTGCCTCTCCCCACCGCTCTGCGCGGTTTGGGCGAGTGCAGAGTGGCGCGTCGGCCCGTGACCCGGCATCAACCCGCGCTTTTTCGAATTCCCCATTGCCATTTTTTTCCCGAACTTTTTTCCCTCTCGCACGGCATGACGATGCGGGAGCAAACGACGGACATGGGACAAAGAGTAAACTAAGATTTATTACGGTCTGAAAACCAGTTATACCAAAGTTCTTTTTATCTCTCACACGCGTACCGTTTAGGGTTTAGGGCCACCATACCAAACCACCCAGTATGGCGGACTCTGTCACGTCACACTGTATCAC
>CALGTP010000547.1 GCA_937902105.1 uncultured Actinomycetes bacterium | reverse complement strand
CTCTCTGTGAAAGAGATGCGTTCAATTTGGGGTCAAGAAATGTCGATGATTTTTCAAGATCCGATGACCTCCTTGAACCCAGTTATGAAAATTGGTCGCCAGATCGCCGAACCATTGATGTTGCATCTCGGGATGAATAAATCTGAAGCACGATTGACGGCTGAAAAGTTGCTCACTGATGTGCGAATCCCCGAACCTCAGCGCCGACTCAACCAGTATCCACATGAACTTTCCGGTGGAATGCGTCAACGGGTGATGATCGCTATCGCCTTGGCATGTGGCCCCACTTTGCTCTTTGCTGATGAACCAACGACTGCCCTCGACGTGACAGTTCAAGCAGAGATATTGCATCTCATCAACGAGCAGCGCGTTGACCGAAACATGTCCCTCATTTTAGTCACCCACAACATCGGCGTTGTGGCTGGAAATACTGATGTCATTGCCGTGATGTACGGTGGAAAAATCGTGGAGAAAGCCCCGACCAAAACACTTTTTTCCTCGTACAAGATGCCCTACACGGAAGCGCTGATGCGCAGCATTCCGAAATTGCGCCAAGCTTCTCACACACGATTAGCGACCATCCCTGGTCGGCCTCCAGATATGGTGAACCCACCTTTAGGGTGCAATTTTGCGCCTCGTTGCGCTTATGCACGCCCTAAATGCTTAGTTGAAGAACCAGAACTGACGGCTACAGAAAATCCTGAACATGTCTACGCCTGCTTTTACCCAGTCGGATCACCCGAATACCATGAGCGAAAGCTTGAGTTATCCCAACGTGTCGATTCATTTTCAACAGGAGGTCAAAACTGATGGCTGGTACTGGCAAAACCCATTTGCGCAACTCCCCCGATGTTCTATTAAGTGTTAACGACCTCGTGGTTGAATTTCCTGTTGCAAGAACTGGGCTCAAAGTCAATGCAGTGAGCGGTATTTCATTTGATGTGATCAAAGGAGAAACGCTCGGCATCGTGGGCGAATCTGGCTGCGGAAAAAGTACCACGGGTCGCGCCATCATGCAGCTGCCAGCACCCACCAGTGGATCCATCGATTTCAACGGTCAAGAACTGACCACGCTCTCCAAAGACGACATGCGCGACGCGCGGACCAAAATTCAGATGATCTTTCAGGATCCTATTTCCTCGCTGAACCCGCGCCGTAAAGTTCGCGACATCGTTCTAGAACCACTTCTCGTCTGGAAGCGTGGGACCCAACAAGAGCGAGACATTTTGGTGAACAAGATTCTTGAAGATGTCGGCATTGATCCTCAACGAGCTGCCGAGAGTTACCCCCATCAATTTTCTGGCGGGCAATGCCAAAGAATTTCGATCGCCCGCTCGCTCGTACTTGACCCACAGATGATTATCTGTGATGAACCCGTTTCGGCTCTTGACGTCAGCGTGCAGGCTCAGGTCATCAACTTATTGGAAGACTTAAAAGCCAAATACGGTCTCACCTTGATCTTCATTGCCCATGATCTCGCCGTGGTCAAGAGCATTAGTGATCGAGTACTTGTGATGTATCTAGGCAAAATGTGTGAACTTGCCTCAAGCGACGATTTGTATGCCCAACCTCGTCACCCCTACACAAATATCTTGGTCGCTTCAATCCCTGAGCCAGACCCTGAGGTCATTTATGCACCGACTACCGTGATGGGTGAACCGCCTTCGCCTATTAATCCTCCCCCTGGTTGCCGTTTCAATCCACGTTGTCCAAATGTCCAGGACCGTTGTCGTGTTGAAGAGCCCGAGATGCGCGAAATCGCTCCCGCCCACTTTATTGCTTGTCACAACCCCTTGACGTACTGAACGACGTAGAAACCCTTATTCATTGG
>CALGTP010000546.1 GCA_937902105.1 uncultured Actinomycetes bacterium | reverse complement strand
ACCTGCGACATCATGCTCCCCAAAACCTTGAACGGCAGCTCGCTGATGCTGACCTCAATCCTTCGCTCTGCTGCGAACCCTTCGAACGCACCGTTCGTCAGTGCGTCCGCCTCCTCGTTCTGCAGACGAGGTATCCATCTTAGAGCCATTCCCACGTTCGCGTCGGCCAATTGCTCTGCCAGTTCCATCAGGACAACGATCAACGGGAACTTCGAAGTCATTAGCTTGTCCATGAGGTACGAGTTGCTGCTATTGTCAGTATAACCTGTTATACAGAAATACGAGGATCCCTGCAACCAAGGGGCTCCATCTTTGAACAGCATGAACGCGAGCAGCGCGCCTAGGAGCTCGAGCGCGGCAATCGTACGGAACGGCTCTCCTTTCGAGAACGCCCAGGGCGCTGACACCTTCGTCAGCTCCACTGAGAACCACCTCGCATCTTCCGGCAAGCATCCTCCATAGCTTTCCCAGCCTCCTACCACCACCAAGTCCCCCTCTGCTTTCGCGTCAACGCGAAACACCTCGCCCGTGTCGACCCGCAGCGGACGGCAGTGTCTGGTCGCCATGTCTGCCACCTTTGAGCGGATCCAGAGCAACAAGACGGCGATTGCCTCGGGCATGTAATGGAAAGCGCTGGGGTGCAACACGGCTGACCATGCGAAGACCGGCCCTAGGAAAGGCCTAATCTGATCCATCGTGCGCGCGACGAAGCAGAAGCGACCCAGGGTAGCGCGTAGGTTGCGTCCCACTACGCCGCCCTCCCTCAGTCGTCCATCCAGCCATGCGAGCAGCCAAGCCTTCTTGCGTTCATTGATGCCCACCTCGAATGACGACACATCAAGATGGTAACCTATCCAGTCGAGCTGCGTCCCGGCTCTGACCTTGTGCCAAGCCACAGGGAACCCAAACGTCTCGAGGATGAGGAAGAGCAGCATGAAGGATTCCCTGCAGTTGCTGCCCTTCGCAATGCCCAAGCCATCATCTGCATACAACAAATGCCAAATGGCCCAGTGCAGCCCGAGACAGTAGTGAAGGAGCCTCACCATCGCTGCTGACACCCTGGCCCACCAATAGGCTGCCGACGCAATGCCGAAAGTGCCGCAGCAGTACATGACCACTTCGTCTTTATCTTCCTCCCTGCCCGCCAACTGGAAGGCCTGGAGTCCCCAATCGGCTTCTCTCACAGGAACTAGTCGGTGCGCCTTAGCAATGTCATACACGATGACGAAGTGCGAATCGCCGCAGCCAGAGTCCTCGACTTCCCTTAGCAGCGCTTCTAGATCCTCAATCATGGGACACCGAGCCCGGTCGCGCACCCGAATGCGGTTGTTCGTATGTACCCCATTCGTCCCATCGTAGAGGATGCGCACGATTTCCGAGCCCGGCTCCTTGGGCACCGCCCCTAAGCAGGCGATAGTCAGCCGGCTCCCATACTTCAACTTCGCAGCTGCCACTGACATTCGCACCGCAGCGCCGGCCAAAACATCTTCATCGACTTGACGCCTAATGTCCGCCATATGGAGCAAGGCTGACTCGTAGTTCTCGCCTCCCCAGAACTCGGCCGTGTCTGACTCCTCAGGTTCCAAGGGCCACTTCACCTTCTCTTCGAAGACGTCCGGAGTCCGTGGAAGCTCAACGTCTACCCCGATGGGGACCCCGTCTGCAGCAATGTCCACCAAGAAGTCCGCGTCCGGGTCGCCCATGAGCTTAAGAGCCGCACTCATCCTGCGGAAGTTGATGAGAGTAGCCCGATCTGTGCTAAGCCTGCCGGGCTCGAAACCTCTGTCTTGCAAGATCTGATCCACCGCCAAGCCCACTTCGACAGCTTCCACCTGACACGGAGCCGACCTCAATCTGCCACAGGCCAGCTCGGCAAACGCGCGGCTCTCTCCCCCCGGTGCACCGAGGAGTCGTTTCTGCCAACACCGTAAGCCATGTGTGAAAGCTGAGCGAACGGCGTCGTTAGAGGCCCCAGGAAGTTGCCTTCGCTCGGGAGGCCAGCGCCCCGGTGAGCATAGGCCGCCCCCGTCATGAAGTGAACGCGTGCCGCTCTTGTAGGTCACTTTGATCGGTGGACCTCTGCCCCCTCTAGTTTGCGACGCTTGTGCCCAAGTAGAAGAACTGGAAGAACCGCCGTCTGCCTGCGCCCACGTAGAAGGAGCCTCCCAAGAAGCTTGTGTCACAAGCTCTGACGTAGAAGCGCGAAAAGGAGCGCTGACCTCCTGTGCTTGCGTCGCTTGTGCAGAAGTAGAAGCGCGAGCAGCCTTAGCAGGCCCAGAAGAACCCTTACTCGCAGCAGGATGTGGCGTAACCACCCCACCAACGGGCCGCATCACTGTTGCCACGCCGTCTCCCTGAACCTCTGCCCCAGTCTGACTCATCAGGTCTCCGACGAAAGAGTCGATAATTGCCTCAGCAATAGCCAAATCCATCAGTGGTGGGTAGGCCGAAGTACCTGTCGTCCTGAAGGCTTCCCCTGCAGAGGCTTTTGCCAGTGAGACATGATCCGAGTGGCCGCAAGATTTGGGTAGCGGACCCACATACCATCCAGCGGAATCAAAGACTGGCCAACCATCGTAGCCCCAAGCAGCGATGGCTTCGATGTCGGTCACCACCCGCGTCGGCTTTTCATATGGCGCATCGAAACTGCACTGCCTGAAGACTCTGGTCTTCCTGCCAGTTTCTGGACTGACCTGCGAACGCAGATCCTCAAGCTGCCACACACTAGCCGGCCGCAGAACCTCACCTTTGTGCCGCAAAGCTCCCAGGTCCTCTGGATGCTCCCAGAAGCAGCGCACCTTCTTGCCAGCCGCGGATGCCTCCAATGCAGTGTTCAGCAAGCGAAGACAGAATTCGACCAAGCAATTTCCTGCCTCCGCTCTCTTCGAATTCTTGTCTGACAGCCATGGAAAACCCCATGGCCATTCAGCTGTGCGTATCGCGCAAGGTCCCCACCCATTGGCGAAGAGGACCCGTGACCACGAGTTGCAAGGAGGGCTCATCAGTACGAAATCGAACTCTCCCGCAGCCACCCGTTTGTCGAGCTCGTCTTGGACCTGAGGAACGGAAAGATCGCAGGCATCACTTCGAAGAATGTCCCATTCCTCGCAAACTACCTCAACCTCAAACAAGCGCCTCCACGCCTTGCTCTCTTTCCTCCCCAAGATCTGGTCCATGACAGCTCGGACCCCGCTCTTCCTGTGCTCACCAGCGAAGAGGTAAAGCACCTTTAATTTGACAGCCTTTACAGAAGTGCCTCCACCCGTCTCCGAGGAAGCCGCCGCAGCAGCCAGCGGAAAAGGCGTCACAGGCTCTGAGGCCGAGGGAGGCGAAGACAAAGCAACGCGCCTCCTTCCATGCACTTCTGTGGAGCCCTCTCATCCCCCTGCCGGCCGAGCAGTAGCCGGAGGAGCAGGGTTCGCCAGGGCAGTCGAAGGACCGGCAGCTGCGGCACTTGCCGAGGGGCAGCTGTGCAGTGGATGCTTGCCAAAGCAGCCTTGGCAGCAATGAACCCTTGCGCATCCCTTTGTCGTGCAGCCAGCGGTGTTGTTGTAGCCGAAGCAGAGCTGGCGACCGTCGGGCGTATGCGTAGCCCTGCCTGCCTTACCTTTCCCCTTAGCATTGCGACGATCGCCCGACTTCCTCAACTTCCTGGACAGCTGACCTTTCCCTGAGTTGCCATCCGTGCTCGGATTGCGATTCCGAGCTTGCCCCAACGCCTGCGTTGCACCAGGATCCCAATGATTGCCCTTGTTGGGACCAGAGAAGGCGGCTCTGACTTGCATCGCACACGGAGTGGTGAAGAACCGTTCGCGGATAGTGGTATCCCGAGTTGCTGCCTCCAATGCCGCCTTCAACGTAGAGCCCTGGTTCACCAGCTTGCCAACCTCTTTTCTCAACTGATAGTCGTAAGAGAGGCACAGCTGGAAGCTAGGAGTGGACACCACCAGCCCATCCTCGTTCTTGGCCTGGAGGCCCATGACCTGCTCCCCGCAGAAGAAGTCTGCATGCACCTCGAAGAGACGTGAGCTGAAGTCAGCCAACCAAGGTTTGGACGGATAGCGGATCTTGCAGAAAGCGTACAAGTGCCCCAGCACCTTCATCCTCCTGCGAAACTGTTCCGAATTCACAGGGGGAGGGACCTCTTTACGGCCCTTCTTGAGGCGCAACGCGCCACTGCTATCAAACCCTGCGATCATTTCATCCTGATCATCAGCTTCGTCCACGCTCACGAGGTCTTTGAGCGCAAGCGGTTTGAGTTCCCCCTCTTCAATTGATTCGAACAAGGACTCCAACAACGCTTTCGACGGCGTCACAGCGTCTTCTAACTTGTAGTGCTGGAGCTCGAACTTGGCTCGCAACTCGAGGTGCTCGATGCGCGGCACAATCTTCGGCAAACGCGAGGCAGCTGCCTCCGCATCTGCAGCGTTTCGGCGTTCAAAGCGAAGCTTCGCAGCTTCCCAGCACCCCACAAGGGTGGTCACTTCCAACTTGCACGTTGGGTCTGCTACAACGTCCAGCCCCAGGCCAACAGTCAGCCACTGCCGGAACTCGGCACGAGTGTCTTCCACGAGCGCAAGATGCGCCACAGTAACATACCCTGCCAAAGCCAGCTTGGCCTGAGAGAGCGCAGATACGCCCTTCCCGTCCAAGAGCGAGCTGAGTCCAGCATCTAGCAACGCGATAGCAGCCTGTATGCCAGCAGGAGAGCCAGTGCCCGGAGCCACTGCCATGATTAGCTGCGCCAACGGTGAGAACCAGACGTGAGAGAGCACCTGAGCTCGAGCAGAAATGGCTACGGACAC
>CALGTP010000545.1 GCA_937902105.1 uncultured Actinomycetes bacterium | reverse complement strand
ACGGTACACCTCATCCTTTCCAAAATGAGGAACTGGTCGCCCGTTCTGCGCAGCGAGCAATGCCATCAGATAGAACCGAGAGACTGTATTGTTTTTCTTGCTGTACCATTGTTTCACCGGGAGCACTGCGTCGACAAGAAACGGAGTCTTTTTCAATTCAGTTGCACGCTCCTTGCTAACATATGTCACGAGCTGCCAATCCTTGTGCTCCATAAGCAAGATCAGCTCTGCGAGACTGACCTCATTCAAGTCTGCATCCTCTGCTGGAAAGGTCAACAGAGGCTTCGGAGTAGATAGTCTCACTCCGCATTCGAGATGTTCCCTGCCACGAAGCGTTAACTTCCAAGGAGGACCTTCCACCATCTCATCTGTAGCCAACTGCTGAATGACACGCTTGCAATGGCAATCGTCACCCCATGTGTCTGCTGCAATACCATCCCCGCGATCTAACATCAAAGAGCTCAACACCTGGGGAGCATGTGGTAGAAGGTCAGGCTGCAACTCATAGTGGTTGGCAACCTGGACCACAGTGGCTGTGGCATCCTGCTCCCAGAAACGCATCTTCATCAAAGAGGAAGTCGAGAACATTCCTGGATGCATCGTCATTGGAATCGCACCGCATGTGCTACTTGCCTCAACGTTCGTAGGAGTAAGGCCGACCACACAAGTCTTGTCAATGACATTCAACTCCAGGAGACGATGGAGAGTGACAGCCTTCAAACCTGCAAGTTTCCGTTGTCCAGCTATTTTTGTCCGCTTGGCCATGCCGACATTGGAGTCCACCAATCTGAAAAATACAAGCGACTTGGCCTTCTCGCCCAGTGACCCCAGGTTGTGAAGTGTGCCTGCAGCTGCTACCGCAGAAATTGAGCCAGCCAAGGGTTTCCCTGATATCCCGATCTCTTCACCAACCCATTCTAAGGCTGCAGTTGCTTGATCGGGGCTGCTGGTTTCCATAACTGACTCCAAAGTTCTGAAAGTACCACTCTCAAGGAACATGCTAAAGAAGCTATCGGCGTGATGTTGCATGGCCTGGTGCAAGTGTCTGACTGCAGCATCCCGTTTCACATCTGGAGCTGTTTCGTCTGCACCTGAACCGATCAACCCATCCAGCGGTTTAAAGTCATGGTTTTCAGTCTCTATCGGTGGGGCTGGCATAACGTACTTGGTCCATGTGTCTGCGTGATAAACAACCTTGAAGTGCTCTGGGTGCCTCCCACGCCGATAATGTTGAATGGAGCGAGGGTGGTCCTGCAAGCCAAGCTTCGCACAAGCAAAACGACCATTCTTAATGGTGTCAACCAGATTGGCGAAAGCTTCGAAGTTGTTTTTGGACGCTCTAATATGGTCGAGCAGTGGCGTCAGTCGGTGCGAAATACTCACAAAAGGATCACTGTGGTTTGGAGCCCGATCAACATCACGCTTGGTTTTGGCGTGCTCAGCCTCGACTGGTCTCTCTGCTGAAAAAGCAAGTCTTCGTTTGGCAATCCAAGACCTCAAGCCGGACATGGCAGTGTGATCGAGATCAGGGTCCATGAAAGAACCTCCAAGCTCTTCAAATTGGGCACACTCCTGTTGAAGTTCATCGTCCTTCAGTTGCATCACCATCGGGTGTGGGTGATCTGACTGCTTGGTTTTATTGTAGGAAGCCAAGGCCTTCTTTTCGCAATAATGCGCCATACCAAAGGCACAGAAAGGAGGATGCTGGAAATGTGTTGTCTTCAAAGTGAATGTCGTAACTAGGTACGCTCGCCCCTTCTCATATTCTGATACGATGGTCAAGCGTTTCGCTTCGCTGACATCCGAAGGAATCTGTTTCAGCATCATTACGGTCCGTAAATCGTACAGCCGAAACACCAATTCAAGGAAATCCCCAGTGGCCATCTCTGCACACCTAAGACCCCTAAGTGGACATGTTTCTGCAACCTTACGGATTTCCTTGGGTAAATCATCAGTAGCATCTGGCTCCGATTTTCCAGCATGAAGAAGATCATAATGGCAAGCACAGCTCTCAGCCCACACAATCAGGTCACTTAGTAATCGGCTTTTCGCCCGCAACATGCGCCAGTATGCCCACCAAAACGTAGAGTTGATAGTATCGTCGACCAAATCGATTCGAGAATCATGCGGGTTGTCCTTTCCCAAATATTGATCTTTGTCGAGCGGTACATAACTGCCGCTGCCACCGAAGTATTTGTCCATATCCCATCCCCAGCGTATGGCTGCCTCCAACTCATCGGTCACCTGTAAAACACAATTAGCCACTGTGCCCCATCTCTCCACATAGCACTCGCCATCAAAGCCAGCGATAGATGACCACAACGCCCTGCCAACAGTTGTGCCAAAGCAGGTCTCAAACAAGCGATCTTTTGTCTCTTTCTGTTTCAGCAAAGCTGCAAGCTTGGATAAACGATGGACGGCTTCGTCGTAATGTTCAAGTACGGCTCCCAAGCCTTTGCCAGCATTCTGGATGATGTGTAGAAGCCCGGACACCTCCAAGCTGCCTGTGACATCCACCATGATCTCAGATAATTTTGCGCGCTGTGGGGCAGCAGCGAAGTCGACCTCATCTGCGAAGTCGACCTCATTTTGCTGCCGCGGTTGTTGCTCCAACACATCCGCAGCAAAATTGATTTCTCCGACTGTGGATGGCGGTCGGACCTCCATCGACTCAGCATCATCGTTCACCTCATCCAGCATGTAAGGGAACACCTGCTGCATAGAGATAGGTTTTATGCGTGCAACACCAATCTCTGTACCAAGGTCCGATATCCACGTTGGAATAGATTTGATGATGTCTGCGAATATCTCGTGGGTGGTCGAGAGAAGAAACAGAGCATGCATGACTGCCTGGAATTTGAAGGCCAACGAACTGCGACCACTACCAATCTGCACAATTGGCGCAACATGCCTAATCAATTTCTCACGGATCCTCTGCATCAGAATTCGTTCATCCTCCCATGTGGCAATCCGGATCGCACGGTCCAATCTGCTCCTTACATGTCTTTGCACACAGGCAAAATGTCACTCATCAAAGTAGGATTCTAAATTTAAACACAAACATACACACACACACTTGAAAAACAAACAACAACAACAACTAACAACTGATAGAAGCTAATGTTCCGCTGTTCAAGCTTGACGATGTCATAATGCAGTTCTGCCAACAATTTGGAAGCGACTATATTCAACACCACCATCTCGTAGTCTCGCCCCGCCTGAGGCGATGAGTCTATCATCGGGTAGATCACGACACCTCCGTCCAGCATCATGTCTTGGAGAATCAACTGAAAAGTCAACATCCAAGCTGTGTCCATACGACCACGCAAACGAGATAAGGTAGCAGGCGATGGCAAACGCAGCTGTTGCTTGTCTGAAATAAGGAGTCCGACCATGTGTTCTGCAATGTCCTTCGGTAAGCATGCGCAAAGCATCCATCGGCAAGCGTCTCTGAATCTTCCATCGTTTTTCAGGTATCCACAAGCAACGAAGGAATGAATCAACGTAACGACAGAATACTTCTGGTTAAAAGCCTCCATCACAAGTCGCGTCTTTTCAAACTCGGTAATCCTATCAGCATGTGCCTGCAAGCCTGAAACATTGTCATGGAGGGTTTGTAGGACATCGTGTGGAACCTGAACGCCAGACACATCCGCATACCTCACAAGATTCTGCACACTTTCAACAGTCTGAATGAGAAACTCTGTGCTCAAGGTGCTGGAACAAGTCGCTAGTGATTCAACTGAAGGCGAGGTGTACGTGGGAGGCTTGAATTGACTCTGTAAATTTGCAAGTTCGTGCTCGTACACAGTAAGCTCTGGGAGTTCTTCCTCGTCAGCTTGACATCGTTTCTGGCGTCCTCCACCTTCAGGCCAACCAACAACAAAAGAATGGCAACCCAGCAAATTCTCCCTTTTCACACCCAAGTCACAAACGCTGATGCTCTTCATGATGCCTTTGGCTATCAAGGCTGCAAACGGCTTCGCAGTGCGAAGGCACCACCGACTCATCCGAAATACCCAGTCTGGAACATCATGGTCGTCTTGCGCTGTGAGGTCATCGAACACATCTTCTACGAACGTCACCGGCATTGACGAGAAGAAACAACGATCCTGCCGAAGTTTCGGCATCTGGATTGGTTGTGGCAGCGCTATAACATTGAGAACATGGAAGTATGACTGAAATCCGACGTTGGACTTGCCATGGCTAAGTCGTGCAAAAAAGTCTCGATGCATGCGTTGATGCCGTGTCAGGTGTTTCAGTTCGTGGTGCATCTCGTCTGCTGCTATATGTATGAGTGCGTAAACACAACACATATCTTCTGCGGCCTCCGTGCTTGCCAAGTTCGATTCTAACAACTCCTGTTTGACTGTGTTCATGCCAAACGCAATTTTGTTTGGATACAATCGTTCTTGATGTTTGTCATCTATCATTGCGTTCTTTGTTGCAGTATTTCTGACTCTAAACATGTCTGGCAAATCAGCAAGCCACAGGACAGCAGTGTGTTCAGCAGACTCCATGGCATCACCGATTGTCAAATAATCTACATTGCGCTGCTTGTGCCGAAAATATCAGTAGAACGCACGTATGTGGTGGAACATGTACGATGATACGTATGTGGAAATGTATTTGTGCATATGTGTGTGGATGTGTGTTGATCGAATGACAACAGTGAAGGTATTCGTGACATGTGTGTGGGTTCATAGCTTTGGGGTTTTCTGGCGGCATGAAAGGAAGGGAGGAGGGAGGGAGCAATAAATATAGTCGCCGTGCTTTGAGCACATTGGCATGGAGCAATAATTTTCTGGATCAGCCAAATAAGCGCTAACAGGCAAAGCGATATTATATTTATACTGATGCCTGAAAATTCAGAGCCAAGCACTTACCAAACAGCTGGTCGCGAAAACATTAGTTGATAACTTGTTAGAGGTGACTCACGTGACACGCACATCCTTCTGTTTTTTTATCATCAGCCAG
>CALGTP010000544.1 GCA_937902105.1 uncultured Actinomycetes bacterium | reverse complement strand
TGGTGATCGGGTCGCGTTTGTTCATGTACGTGTACTTCAGTCTGTGAGTCTTGAAACCAGCAGGCATCTTGGAACGGTCCATGATCCCGAATGCCCCGTTGCGCATCTTGGCCTCGAAGTCGAGGATCTCCGCCTTTCTCCACTCTTCTTCATCGGGTCGCCCAAGAATGTCTTGGTGGTCCATGGGAGCGTCATCGATCCGTGATACGATCGACTTAGCGTCGACAGCGAAGCACCAGTCGGAGATGAAGCTGGAGCTGTAGACGGAGGACCCAGTGAGCGGCGATTGCTCGAGTACGCTGAGCAAGTCTGCCATTGCTGCCTGGTCCGGCGAGACGTTGATCGGGATAGCCATTGCAGTCGGCATGCCGGGATTGTTCACTGCGGCGGGTACAGCCGTGACAACCTGGTAGTTCCCGATAGCACGGATGGGCATCACCGTGGCCTGGTTAGTCGGCGGCTGGGCCGGGATCGGCGCGTTCCTTATGGGCGTGAACTCCGTCGGGAAGTACTTCACCGCGTTCACGAGGCTGACGACCTTGTTCAGGGCCGGGATGAAGAAGAACTCACCGCAGCGGCGGGCGTCTACACCCAAGTAGTTAGCCTTCACCCCCGTAGGTGATAGCTTGGTTGCCCCAGCAGGAGTGGGGAGGTTAACAACTGCATCGCATCCCCAGACGGCCTTGCTGAAACGCTTGAGAGAAGGGACTTTGCCAGTGCGAGCTTCCGAGGGAGCCATCGGCGGATCTAGCGCTCTCGTAGGCAGGCTGTTGTGAATAGCTACCACGTGGCTCATCGCAAATGGCCAAAGTGCTTCTGCGTGGTTGGTGTGCGCGAGCAGGATCCTCGTTTGGCGGTTGAGGGTGTACCAAAATCGCTCGATGAGGCCATTGCGTTGGGGCGTGTACGGCACTGAGAACCTGCGGCTAGTCATCATCTCGTTGAGTAGCTGCTCGACAGTTCCTGCCGTAAATTCACCCCCGTTGTCGAAGACAAACTGCTTCACACGCCCATTGTCCGAGACAAAGGTTTCGATTGCGTGACGGACCTCTTCGGCGGTCTTGTTGACGAGGAAGTAGATGTGCACCTCCCGGGTAGCACGGTCTGCGAATCCGATGACATATTTGAATCCCGTATGCACTGAGGCCGGGTAGGGTCCACAGAGATCGACGTGAACAGAGTCACCGAAGGCGCCAACTGCTGCATTGTGGCGCGGCCGGGCATGCGAGATGCTTGGCTTGTGTGCACCGCCAAGCCCACATGGCACGCAACCTTGCGAGGCGTGCTTGAGCTCGTATGTCCCGGGCATCTCGTGCGCGTCGTTCTGCAGCGATCGGGATGAACTTGTCTTCATACGCGCCCGAGCCATTGCAATCCTGTCTGGCGAGAAGTGAGCCAGCATGTTGTGGACCATGTCGTTCGCTGAAGCGGTCGTCGAGGCGGCCAGGTAGGCCTCGGCACGCGTCTGGTGGTACTTGATGAGGCTCTTTCTTCTGTGTCCACCCTCGACAAAAGTAACTTTGCCTCCGTCGGGTAGGACAAGGTGACGCTCATCGTTAAAGTACGACCGGATGCCATCGCGCTCGAATGCAGCGTTGCATGAGAACAGGTCTGTGTTGAGCCCTGGCACCACGAGCACATCGGTGAGGGTCATCACGGTAGCGCAGTTCTCATGCTTGTTCGTCTTGCGTCGGTAGCGGGCGTTCACGGTGACGTCCATCTCACCCACGTGCGTAGCACGGATAA
>CALGTP010000543.1 GCA_937902105.1 uncultured Actinomycetes bacterium | reverse complement strand
TCTCAATTTTGTCCGCACTCATCTGCTCAAACCCGTCGTCGATGATGCTGTTGTACAAGTCATGGACGCGCTTGAGAGATTTTGCAGCGCCTTCTCGGTTCAGAGGCGAGCGCTCCATGGAATATTTTTTGCACTATGCCTACATATTGTAAAGCCCACTGTCTCAGGTATTCTGGTGGACAAGATTGGCAATGATAACAATAACAATGATAATAGATTGGCCATTGTGCAACCATCACCTGTTGTTGGAAAAAAATACAAGAATTATAAGTGTTTTGCTCCATGGAATATTTTTTTGTACTGTGCCTACACATTGTAAAACCCACTGTCTCAGCTATTCTGGTGAACAAGAAGAGGAGGAAGGAAGGAGCAGTGAGAGTTGGTTCAAGTCTTGCAGTCAACGCCATTCAAAGTTACCCATCAGATACATAGCAAGCACTGTTCAAAATCAGCAAGGACCTGAGGTAACACGCACTTCACAAAATGCCACGTGAGCCCTTACTCCCTGGCCGGTACATGACCTCAATAGACGCGCACAAAAACAGAAATCCCACAAACTGGATGCTCAGCTCACATTTGGATCCTCCAGAGCGCAGCAGAGCGCACCTCAACCTACGCCCTCTGGAAGCCACTGGCAATTCCAAAGGGCGTAGGTTAAGGTGCGCTCTGCTGCGCTCTGGAGCGCACACACACACACAATCATGCTCTTAGATGAACTGCTCAACTAACTATAGGTCCCGAAGGCACCGAACACATCGTTGACATATTTTACCGACTTTGGCGCACCCTTGAATCAGAAATTCTGCAAACTATACCGGGCGGCAGTTAATAGCCAGCACTCGTGCAAACAAAGCCTCTCTGGGCCGCCCACGCATTGAACCCACTTGTGCACCACGCTCCTCACTAGTTCGTCCATTTCAGGACTGCCGCCGCAAACTATCTTGAAGGCTAAGGAATGAACCGCTGCCAAGTCAATTGGCCGCAAGGCTGCGTCGCTTGCCAGCTTGCCAACGGCAATGTTTGCAGCTGCAGCACTCGCTGCTGCGGCGTGCACGTGTGCTGCTACTTCGAAGCCAAAGACAGCAGAGACGTCAGCTGCACGATCACCCCACCACTGCTGAAGGCTGCGGGCAACCGCGGCATTCATCTGAGACCTGTGGCGGTGTAGCACTTGCGGCTCTGATTGTAGGTCGACTTCGGGGCGCGCGGCCGTGTCTGAACACAGGACCAAGTCCAAGGGAAGCGGCGCGCCACTTTGAAAATTGACGGACAGCTCATTCAGAATCAAAGCAAAAACACTGTTTTCGTTGATTGGCCCTCCTGTGCATCGCGCTGAATGAAGTGGCCCACTGGGCGCACTCTTTTTCAACTGCGACTTCCCTGGCTTCGTAGAAGCCCATACCTGAACAGGAACAAATCTGTCACCAGGTATTTTTTTAATACACGCACAAACAAAAGAACCCTTCCGACCAACGTCAGCTGAGCATAAGTAGTTACCCTGCAGAAAAAAAAACACTAACGAAACCAAGGCACTTGTTCGAGGGCAAAAGCTCGCTGAGCCCGTGGTAGGAGGGCGTCAAAGCACTCAGCCTGGAAAAGCTGCCGGTGCCTGTTGCCGCACAGCGTGACAGCCTCCGCAGGCCAGATGTCTGCGTAGAGTCCACGCACTGTCAACTCGGATTCTATCATGTGCCATATCCAGAAAAACCCTCGTGGCGTGTGTCCGTTGGCATGGCGAGCTAGGATCTTGTCCAACAATGAGTCTAACATCTCAGAGCCTTCCGGGTAGTAGTGCGGAGGCGACAAGTAACTTCGGAGACCAGGCCTATCCAACCAATGCAGCTTCCAGTACTCAGAATCGTTCCGCAGGCCCTTGGCTCACTCACCGGGGGCTCCGGAACAAAGGGAACGGCAAGTAACTGATTACTTGAGCATGTCCCCATAGGTCAAATAAACTATAACTAACTATACGCGGCCCACGGGGCGCGCCATTTTTAGAATGCGATCAACTATATCAAGAAGGTAATTATGTTCCAAGTATCCATTCCCTTGGCCCGAAAATGGGCACTGCCAGTGTCAGCGGCCAGTACAGAAAAGGCGTGCCCTGACTTCGACGGCAACGAAGAAGGCAAACAGAACCATATCTGTGCGCAGTCAGCGAACCACGCACCGGGCCTGCTTATGAGGAAGGGTTCGTCAACACTCGGTTGTCAAATTCATGAGTGGTCGACTAATTACCCTAAATTTTAAAAACAACTAATTAGAAGGGCGTGCCTTGTAGGAAACTCTTCAGTGCTGGGAAAGCCACCTAAGAGGTGCGACCGGCCAGTTGGTCTCGTGCTCCCGGGCTCTGTTTTAATAGCCAGCAGCCGCACAAGGTCGGCGATGTGATGGATCGCCCAACCTTTGCGCAAAACAGCGCGAACATCTGTTGCTGAGAACAGCACGCTTGCATCTCGCAGCTCGACACCTAGGGGAGCGTTGCTGATTGAGCTGTAACTCCACAAGTTCCTTCGGATGGACGAGAAGCCCCAAAACCATGCAACTAGAAACCTCACGACGAAATAAACATGCGTCTCTTAAGGAAAAATATAACCAACTAGCAGCTTCCTATCCCGCACAGGCAAGTCACACTTTCAGCCCAGCACGAACAGCACTCAGAAGCCCTATACCCTCCGGGACTTGGAGAGCCACGGCTGTCGAAGTATCTGCTGACAAAATCCCATCTGCTGAGTCCCAGAACATATGCGCAGTGCCGGAAGGCGACATTTTGTCACAGTCTCGGTCATGTGCATCTTTCTCGGCGCACGCCCGCCTAAGCTGTTAAGCGTTCGAAGAGCGATGCAAGCGATGTGATGCATACCAAAAGCCAACACAATCACGACATACAAATCCCTATATAGTTCAAAGAAACCAGTGCCTGAGTTTCTCAGCAAGCTGTGCGACGGATAACGACTTCAGG
>CALGTP010000542.1 GCA_937902105.1 uncultured Actinomycetes bacterium | reverse complement strand
AATCCATCTTTAAAATTAGATCTCTTCAAAAGTAGATTGGGGATTTGAGGATCTACTTTCAAAGAGGGGTGTGTACTGGCACAGGCTGGTGCTGCGCAAGTCTTGGCAAAATATCATCTCCTGTATCGCACTGCGTCATCACTTCTTTTTCTGCTTCTTTGTTTTCGCCAATTTCTTCAAGTCCTTGTCGAAGCTGTCGTCGCTATCCGGCTTCCAAAGTTTAGGTTTCGCACGCTTGTCAGTTGGCCGTGCTGCTGACGGCCCTGCTGCTGCTGCTGACGGCCCTGCTGCTGATGGAATGGCCGCTGATGGTCCTGCTGCTGATGGCCCTGCTGCTGATGCTGATGGCCCTGCTGACGGCCCTGCTGCTGATGGCCCTGCCAATGGCCCCGCTGATGGCCCTGCTCCTGATGCTGTCTCCTCATCATCCTGATCATCTGGCAAATTCATGTCCTTTTCTCTCTCACTCATGATAGCCGCACACTTTCTTGCAGCAGTCTGCACAAAATGCGGCAAAGGCTTGATGTGGACCTTGGTCGCATAGCAACAGCTGCAGGAACGTACACCCACACACACGCACAAAACTAGGAACACAAAAAACGGTCGTTCTCTGAATTGCTTTCACGACGACTATTTGGTCAACTAAGCTTGCAAACACCGCCGCATTTGTTGTAATGCTTGTACACGAAATCAACACAGTGTTGCAGAGCCTTTTCATGGGACCACTTCTCCTTAAAACTCCTGGAAGTGGAAAAACCTTTCTTCCCTGCCTCAACCTGGCCAGACGCATCCACTTTGGGATAATAGGCCTCAAAGCACTGAACGCCGACATCAAATATGATTCTGCAACTGGCGTGTTTATCTGGCGGGCGTGCTTGCATCTGCGTCCTTCTTCGAAAACTCCTGAAAGCGTTTGTGAACGATCTCCTGCCGTTCCTCGTCTTCGTATTTGCTGATGACGTCTTTGAACACCTTCTTGTCTGACGCATCGAGAAGACTCAGGGCATCGAGTATGGATGACTTGTTCAAGTCTGGGTCAACATTGCTCGTCGAAGATAGGATGTTAGCAACAACTTCGGATTGGTCTTCCGGTGTGAACTCTGGAAGGAACTGCTTAGCTAAGCCGAAGAGCCTAGACTTGTAGCCAATCGATTTCTCTCCGACTTTGACCACCTCCGTTCTCACAGCAGTACCTTACTCAAAGGGTCCAGGGACAAAACTGAGGCGTCTGAAAAATTGCTACTTGACCGACAACTTCGCACAACGTCCTAACAATGCTGCAAGCCGAGCCGAGTTGCACAAATTCACAAGATTGTTGCGAATTTCAGAATCCCATCTCTGCGACAGGAGCCAGCTCTTGATGAGCGAGCATGGCTCCCCAGTTCGCTTGATCAAGATGGCAGTCCTGTGCGTTGTCAGTCTTGATTCTTCTGGTGAACCTTATGCATCACACGACGTAAACAAGTCTCACTACCAGTCCGTTTCACAGCTTCAAGTTTGACAAAACAGAAAATAGTAAAACAACAGTGCCATATTTTACTACCAGGCAACTTGGTTCACAAGGGATGCCTTGATACTTCTCTTCCATCTCATCGTCTGGGCGGCGAACAATATCAATGCACAACGGCTTGAGTCTTTGCAGCATTTCTGCTATGGATGGGGACTGCCGAGGGTCAGTAACCATGAAGAAATCCGCGCTGACAGGTTCCACTTTCCAAGCAATCACAGTTCGATGAAAGTAACCCAGTGACAGCCAGAATGTCCCATCTTCACGGTTCTTGAAAAGGCAACCTTTCTGGAAAAGGCAACCTACCCACAAACAGTCGAAGTGCTTGAAATCGTTGCCCTCGCACGTATGAACCGCCAAATGGCTCGCCACAGCTCGTTTGTCTGATAACTTGCCAGCCGGTTTCCATGGGTGTCCTGAATGCAACAGGGCATGTCGCACTTGAACACAAACAAAATGTGATCTCCACCAAACACTAAATTATGGAAGCAATAACTCAACCTTTACTACAAAATTCCAAACCCACTCCTTCACTGCCCTTCAGTTTCTTGAGTTCCACACTGCATTGTTTGAGAACTTCTGAAGACGAAGTGGGCACAGCACCACGAAACGAAGACACAGGCAACACATTAGGTCTCGCATGCGCGATGTCATTGGGCTGCAGCCTTAGGAACCCTTGACCCAGCTTAGAATTCATCATCCGCGTGCAAAAGGCGTGCTGGAAATACATCCTGTGAGCACTGATATGGTTGTGCTTGGCAATTCTGGATTTGTCCTGCATAGCTGCAAGCACTTCCTCTAAGGTAAACTTGGTTGTGCTGAGCGTAGCCGAGAGAAACCAGCAATGGTTGTGGACAGCATCCATATCCCAGTTGAAAAACGACGCATGGTTCCAGAACTCTTGAGTAGATGTCAGCTTGTCGTACCAAAGATTGGAAACTGCATCTGCAAGTGCCTCGGGCTAGGAAATGACGCCGATGTCGCAGTAAAACTAAAGTTGGGTTGCTGATGTATTGGCTATGTAAACACACACACACACACACACGCAGCTACAACAAGTTTAACTTGTTGTAGCTTCGTGTGCGTGTTTACAGTTTGTTGAAAACGAACCTTGCGGTCAGGATTCTCTGAGTCCTCAGAGGCGGTTGTTGCT
>CALGTP010000541.1 GCA_937902105.1 uncultured Actinomycetes bacterium | reverse complement strand
GTGTTGTTTATCAAGCATCACATATTGCATGCACCATTTTGCGCATTAGGATCATCGCTCCGCTGACTGGCATATTGCACATCGCTTGTTGTATAATTGGTGTTGTGCGAAGTATGTCGCGTATTGCATATGGCCCATTGCAGCCTAATCCCGGGGCCAAATCAGGAAGCCACACAGTATTGCTTGTTTGTTGATGGTCTATTGCCGGAAGCCAAATCTGGGAGTGATCTTGGCAATCCTGAGTGCGATTCATGTTCGACTCTCTTTGTTTCAGCAACATAACATGCGGCAGCCTTATTGTTAGGAATCAGGACCTCACTTAGCAAAACAGATTTGGGAACTTGGACAGCCCCCAACCCCACCTCAGACACTTGTGCGCATGCACAGAAGCACACGCATGCATGCACATGACTCGAAGCTCAAGGAGTACCGGGAAGCTTTCAATTGCCATGCCGTTAAGCAAAGGGAGTTCTTGTAACTTCTCGGGGTT
This sequence comes from uncultured Actinomycetes bacterium, assembly GCA_937902105.1. Classification (GTDB taxonomy): domain Bacteria; phylum Actinomycetota; class Acidimicrobiia; order Acidimicrobiales; family Ilumatobacteraceae; genus Casp-actino8. The sequence goes on along the minus strand of CALGTP010000541.1, from coordinate 2,255 downwards.
CGGGTGCATGATATATTGTAAGTACGTATATAGATCAATATTGACTTTGCATATCCTTTCATGCTCAGGAGCCAGAGCAAGTGCTGGCACAGTGTAGGAACAAAGGGGTCAACCAAATGTCGGCGGCAGAACTTCTGCAGCAAAGCAAGAGCCTTCTAGCGGACTTGTTCCACAAGCTGGACACCGATGGCACAGGGACGCTGCCAATTGAAACAGTGGCGGCGCTGCTGGAGCAACTGGGAATGGACATGGATTTTGCCACCAAGGTCCTCAAGATGTGCGGATGCCAGAGAGGGTTGAGCTGTGACTACAAGGAACTCCTGGAATGGCTCTGGGGGCCTTCTGGTGCTCCTTCGCCCATCGCAGAGAGTGAAAACACAGAGCAGGATTTGCGAATGCTGGGTGTGAGCCTGCCGCATTTGTCGGAAGACCTCAAGTTTGAGATGGAAGAACTTTGCTCAAAGGGTTCACTGCTGCCATATGCTATTGCTACAGTCAGGGACATCGCTCCCACAATAATAAAGCCCGCTGGAGAAAAAGTGGCTTGTCCACGAGACAACCGGCAGGGGGCAGCATACGTGGATGCGATTCGCCAACGACCGCATCATTCAAGTGGTCCCCATGCCAGGTATGCTACGCACATGCTGAGCTATACCTGGTTCTACAGAGTGTGCGACATCATTGCCGCGCTCACATGTTTCTGCAGGGAGCGAGCGATTGACGACAAGAACTTCTATGTTTGGACCGGTTTGCTGAAACACTACTGAACTGCATTCACATTTTGTCCACGCTTCTTTGTTTGGTGTGAGTGTGAACTTTGTTGTTACCCAAGTGAGGTTATGTTGCATCATGCTTTTGCTCTTGCATGCTACAGACACATGTCTTGTGCTGGCCCGTGTTTGTGCTGGCCTGTGCATGAAAGTCGTAGCTGTGTCTTCAATGGAGAGGGCGCCTCATGCTGCCATGCTTCTGCTGCCCACACTTTCTATCGAATCCCGCACTTTGCATTAAACTTTAATGCTTGCTATGTGAGGGGCTGCGCAACGACAACACACTAGTTCGGATTGCATGTTTTTCATTAAAGGGCACACAGCAGGACACCTTCACACTCAGTTGGGCGCAGATGCAGTCACGTAACCACTTGGGTTCAAGAGCTCTTGTTTACGGCATGCAAGGGTTCAGGCTTTCCTTCGAGGTGTTCAGGCATCCATGCTCTGGTGTGTTTTGGCTTTTGTGTTGTTGCTTTTGTTTCGTTCTCCCTGATTGCTTAATCACCAAGTTCCTACAAGTTGGGGTTTCTTTGTCTATAACAGGGGCGGCATGAAAACACATGCGCGGCAGGCCTGTTTTTTTAACACGTGGTGATTGTTCATTCTTTGTGGCTTGTCGTCTCTTCTTCCGTGTGTAGATCTTGTTCCAGACAATTTGTTGCAACGTATTCTGTTTGTCTGGCTTCTCAGTGCATTGTTGTTTTTGTAAGAGCCCACAATTTCCTCAAGTTGTTGCTGCTTTTGTTTTTCCCACTTTCCTCATGCATTGGTTGGGTGGCTCACGCACCTGGTTATTTCGAAGAAACCTTGCCAACTGGTCGGGCGCCAATTGTGGCTGACGTCATGGATTTGGCTGGCTGTAAGTCAATACTGGCCCAATTCCGAGCATGCAATTTAGACTCATGCGAAGGGCCCATTTGCGACGCCCATGTTTCCACAGATATCGATCTAAATTTTATTAAACTTGTGTTGCTGCGCATGTAAGGGCGCAGCTCTGCTGTCATGCATGTGTGGTTTATGCAGTTCTTTGTATGAACAAATCCCGTCGCCTTGGTGGGCCCCAATGGTGGGTGACTTCATACATCTGGTTGGTTGAAAGTGGGGTCACCCCTAACATTCAAACACAAATTAAAGTCATGCGTGGTTTCATTTGGCGACATCGGTGGTGCCACAAAAGCCGACATGCATGTTGTTCTGCTACAGACAAGGTGGCACAGCCAGGTTTTCATGCATAAGTGGTTCATGCAACAGTTTGTATGCGGTAGAGATCCTACTACAAGTACTAGTGTTAAGTCGTTCCTGCTTGTGTGAAGTCGTCCTGCTGCGGCGTGCCTATGCAGGTTGCAAACAGCTGGTTTCACGCACTCATGCGTGCCTATGCAGGTTTCAGAGTCATGCTGTTGGCTTTTGCACAAAACGCAAGAGATTGCAATGGAAAACTATGTTTTTGGCGAGCACAACTGTTTGGATCATATCGTGTGGCTG
>CALGTP010000540.1 GCA_937902105.1 uncultured Actinomycetes bacterium | reverse complement strand
TTTCCTCGAACGACGAGAGCCAAAGTGGTCGTTGACAGTGAATGAGAATTGGCCAAAGAATTGGCCCGAGAACAAAAATAGTTGAGGGCATAGAGCTTGCTTGTGCACAGAGCCTGGGGTGCGTAATTCCACACCCTAATAGTGCGTCGCTGGTTGGGGTTTGAGTTTATGTTTGAAACGCGAAACGCAATTTTTTTGGAAGGTGGGTGTCGCGGGCGGTCGGTGGTTGTGCGGGTGTTTACTTCAGTTGCCTGGGGGGGGGGTAATGTGAGGTGTCTAGGATGTTTAGTCTCAGTGGGTGCCGTAGGAGGGTTTTGTGATGTTTGGTTTTGTGCGTGGGGTTCGTGGTCGGGCTGTGGTTGTGGTGTTGGTTGCGGCTGGATTGTTGGGTGGTGTGACTGCTAGTTCTGTGGCAGCTGCGACGAAGACGACGGTGACGTGGAAGGTGTCGTCTTTGACGGCGGGTCAAAGGATGAGTCTGTCGGCTATTGCGACATCAAATTCGAAAGGTGTGAAGACATGGTCGAAAACGGGTTCGTGTGTCTTGTCGCCGACAAGTAAGCCAACAAAATTGACGATGGGTACAGGTGTATCGTGCACGTTGAAATTGAAGATCGCGAAGACAAGTAAGCATCCGGCGAAAACGTCAACAAAAATAATCACTCGAAAGTCATCACCAACGACGACGACGGTTGCACCAACGACGACGACTACTACAACGATTGCGTTGACGTGTGCGATGGGTGGTTCGTGTGCTGTGGGCGATACGGGGCCTGGTGGTGGCATCGTGTTTTATGATGCTGGTTCAGTTCAGTCGTGGGGTCGCTTTTTAGAGGCGGCGTGTGCCGGCTGGCAAAACAACTGTGACGGGACAACTGTTGACCCGCGAGCTGAGTGGGGCTGTTACGGCACTTCGATTACTGGTGCTGATGGGCTAACGATTGGTACTGGTGAACAGAACACGACCGCAATTGTGAATGGCTGTACGGATACCGGTATCGCAGCCGATCTTGCGGACGATTACAGTCGCAACACCCTCAATGACTGGTTTTTACCATCGAAAGATGAGTTGAATCAGATGTATATCCAGCAGACAGCAATTGGTGGTTTTTCTTCTGACGGCTATTGGAGTTCTTCTGAGGACGTCGACTACAACGCGTGGTACCAGTATTTCTCCGACGGCTTTCAGGACAACAACTACAAGGGCGCCACGTTCTACGTCCGTCCCGTGCGGGCTTTTTAACTATTTATCTATTTAATTTTTTGTTGTTCTCCCCGCTTTCGGCGGCCAGAACATAAGAAAAATTATTTGAAAATTGGTTGTTTACAGGGTGTGCTGTGACCGTGTGCAAACTTCAGTAACCTCCTGATGGATGTTGCATGGTGTGTCGGCGAATTTCGCACCATCCCCGTGCCGAGATCGTTTGGCGAATAGGGGCGAATGCAACGATTACAGCAGTACTTGGGACACCATTGCCGCAGTCAGCACGCCGCGCATCGACCATGCAATGGTTCGCGGCCAGTTGGTGAGTACTAACTCCCGTCCAGTCTTCACATCAGGTTGGCGAACCATGCGCTCATGTCGCGGCACTGACAACAACACCGTGCATCCGAGAGCGATGGCAAGGAAGACCGCGGCTATCCACGGCATCCACAGTGACACGCCGTCAGGTCGGGACCACAACAAGAATAATGTGGTGACTCCTTCAATTGCCATGGGGGGTCCGACGACGAAACCAGTACGTCGTTGGTGCACGATGGCGATTGACGCAGCATTCTCAACGGGCACAATGGAAAGAAGTGGATAATGGACCAATTGCACAAACCAGATGACTCCGACCATGGCCCAAGTTGCCATAAAATTGAGAAGGAGAGCCGTTTGTTGCATGAGATGACCGTACTCTAAGCGCATGAATTATGTGGCTAAAACCAAGAATGGATTTGTGCCTCGTGTCTGTGAATCGTGCGGCTTGAAATTCGAGTGGCGTAAGAAGTGGACCCGTGATTGGGAACATGTGAAGTTTTGTTCTGACTCTTGTCGCGAAAAAAAGTAGGATTAAAAAATGCGTCACGATGAACAAGTCCGACTCATTAAGCAACTTTGCGCGCAGCTTGACTCGGGGACCACTGTTGATGCTGGTGGGGTCGTCAGAATGTCTGCCATGGCTTACACCGATCCAGTGATTGCTGAACGCGAGTGGCAGGAATTCTTCGTTGGTATGCCGCACTGCATCGGTTTGTCGGGAGATCTGCCTGAGTTGGGTTCTTTCATCACTAATAATGATTTAGGTATTCCGATTCTCGCCACACGCGATCAAGATGGATCGTTCAAAGCTTTTGTCAATTCGTGTCGTCATCGCGGTGTGATCGTGGAGACACAAGAGCGTGGTACCACGCGTCGATTTACCTGTCCTTTTCATGCGTGGTCTTACGACACAAGTGGAGCTTTGGTGGGTTTGCCCAAGCCAGAGCATTTTGGTGATGTTGATACATCATGTTTGGGCTTACTACCTTTGCAAGCCGAAGAACGTCACGGTTTGTTATTCGTGCATCCGGATCCGAAGGGAACTATTGATCTGGACTTCTTGTTGGGTGAATGGTTTAACGATGAGTTCTCGACCTGGGGGTTTGACCGACTGATTCCCTTGGCCCACGACTCGTATGATGTCGCCTCCAATTGGAAACTTGCTTTGGATACCTTTGGCGAGACCTACCACTTTCCGGTGTTACACAAAAATACGCTGAACAACGGTTTTCACGGCAATGTCCAGTGCTACGACGAGGAGGGTCACTTGCATCGGATGATTCTGTGTAAGCGGGCCATTGACCAAATTCGTTTGTTGCCCGAAGAGCAATGGGATATCAGATTCGCTGGACTTCCTGTGTACTGGTTATTTCCAAATATTATTTTGATGCCTTTTGAAGCGGGTGTTTACTTGGTTCGTACCTACCCCGATCGGGCTAATCCAGGTCGCCATCTCAGTCGTATTAACTTTTATGTCAGTCCCGATATCGACCAAACTAATCCAGGTATTAAGGAATATCTTGATTTTCAAACTCAGGGATTTGCTGGTGTGATTCGTGATGAGGACTATGTCATGGGGGCTTCACAGCAGACAACAGCAAACGCTGCAGCAATACCTTTCATTCTGTTTGGGCGTAATGAGCCAGCGTTGCACCATTACCATCAGACTTTTCGCAAGATGCTTGGACAAGAACCCTTGGAGTACTTCAGCGTTAGCGAATAGACGTCTTATTGCTGATTTCGGTAATGATGTCGATGATCTTTGAACGCCTGCGATGTGGGCGGGACACGAAGGAGATTGCGAATTGTGAGAATCTACAGTGCTTCGTGCAAGAGTCCGTCGGTGACATCATAGACAAAACCGCGAATATGCATTTTGTGTTTGATGAATGGACTCATTGCTAGTCGTTTCATATTTTGCGTCACACTTTTATATGGATCGCGAAATGACTCAAGGGCCCACCATGGTCGAATGCCACACTCATCTTCAATCTCATGTTTGAAACTGTCTTCATCAACATTGTGGAGCCCACAGTTTGTGTGGTGGATCAGGATGACCTCTTGGGTGCCCAGCCGCCTTTGGGAGAGAACCAAGGAACGGATGACATCATCAGTGACGACACCTCCTGCATTACGGATGATGTGCGCATCGCCATGGGAAAGACCAAGCATTTGAAAGATGTCCATACGACTGTCCATACAGGCCACGATGGCGAGATGTCGTTTGGGGGCTAGAGGTAGACCATTGTCAGGGAAACTCTCGGCAAATAGCCGATTGTTGTTGACGAGATCATCGGTATTCGGTACGAATTGTTCAGGCTGAACCATCCCATTATCTTGCCACAAGAAGGGTCGCCGAGGCACATCACTTTTAGGATCGAAACACACCTGCTGGAAGTTGTGCCTACTGTGGCTCACTGACGCGCTCAAGCACAACGCGAATGCCGCCCATGTCAGGTCGCGTCCAGACCATACGACCATCGCCATCTAGTTTGCGAACGACTTCAAAAGCTTCAAGACCAACGGGGCGAAGGACGAAGGCCCCATCTTCATAACTGGCCCTAACGTGAATAGGCGTCTTATAGTCAAATACTGAGACATCATTGACGCCATTTTCTGCAGTCCCATCGGCGCGTGCGTCGGCGATTGTTCCACCGCCACAATCCACAATCCGATTTCCACATTGCTCAATGCGCTCGGTATAAGACATCAAACGGTCATCGGGGGCGACTGTCTCACCACCCCTTGTGGCGGAGATTGTTTTCCAAATTCCGCGCAGGTCTGGGGCACCAGCAACTAGAGGCTCTGTGCATGTGCCAAGAATGAGGGGAGGAAATGAAGAGCCGTAGCCGCCTTCTGGGGTATGAGCGACGGGGATATCATCCGCCATGATGATCTGGACTGGGGCAGTTGAGTTTTCTTTCATTGGTGCCATGGTGGTTGACGTCTCCTTGACTGCATCATTCGAGGAAGAGCACGCCGACAACAATGAGAGACCGCAGATCATCATCAGCCCCGGACGCATAGACAGAGACTAGCGAGAGATTTTTTGATGATGGCTATTGAGACCTGGAGCAGGCACTCCGAGGTTGTTGTGCGTACCATAAACAGCGTGAACCTTCAAACCATTTGGGTCTTTGGGGACCAACTGAATCGCGATATCGGGGCACTTCGCCTTGCGCGCCCGCATACCCATCAGATTCTGATGGTGGAATCACGAGCCAAAGTAGCGTCTCGTCGCTGGCATATTCAGAGAGCACATTTCATCGTGACGTCGATGCGACGTTTTGCTGATGAATTGCGAGAAGAGGGTTTTAGTGTTGACTATCAGCGCGCGGATTCAATGCGCGACGGTGTCAGGCGACATCAGGAAATGTTTACCCCATCACAGATTTCAGTCACCGAGCCGAACAGTTTCGCTGCTCGAGAACTTCTCGCATCTCTTGATGTTCACGTTGAAATGTCGGATCAATTTCTCTGTCACCCATCAATCTTTGAGGAATTTGCAAGTACTCGAAAAACGATGAAGATGGAGGATTTTTACCGGTGGCAGCGAAAACGGCTAAATATCTTGATGGATGGTGACGCTCCGGTAGGTGGACAGTGGAATTTCGATGAAGAGAACAGAGAACCGCCACCAAAAACTGGTCATGATCGGTGGCCACAACCCGTGATTGCGAAATTGGATGAGATTGATGCTGAGGTTGTGCGTGATCTATCTGAGACAACGTGGGGGGCAGTACCAGATGGTACTTGGGCAACGAATCGCAGTGGGGCGCTTGAAAGATTAAGTTTTTTCGTTGACGAACTGCTGCCGATGTTTGGTGAACATGAAGACGCCATGCTGCAATCGAACTGGCACTTGGCTCATTCGTTGTTGTCGCCATATCTGAATATTGGTCTTTTGTTACCAGGTGAAGTAGTGAGTGCGGCGCAAGAAGCATTCCGCAGTGGCAAAGTCCCCATTAACAGTGCTGAAGGATTCATTCGCCAGGTTATTGGCTGGCGCGAGTTCATGTGGAATTGTTACTGGCGCTGGATGCCTGAGTACAAAGACCTCAACGCTCTTAACGCAATCAGACCCCTTCCGCCGCTGTTTACCCGCAGCAAACCAACACCGATGCGTTGCATGCAGTCTGCTCTTGAGCATGTGTATGATCGGTCGTACGCGCACCATATTGAACGCCTGATGGTGCTGGGAAACTTTGCTCTCATCGCTGGTGTCAACCCGCAACAATTCACTAGGTGGATGTGGAACAGTTTTATAGATGCGGCCGAATGGGTCATGGTTCCCAATGTCATTGGAATGTCGCAATTTGCCGATGGGGGAATGTTGGCGACAAAGCCTTATGCCAGTGGTGGGGCTTATATCGATCGGATGAGCGACCACTGCAAAGGATGTGTCTTTGACCGCAAAAAGCGAGTGGGTGAGGATGCCTGTCCTTTTACGGTGCTGTATTGGGATTTTTTCTTGCGCCATGCTGAGGTATTTCTGAAAAACCCACGTGTGGCCCGCCAGGTTCGCGCTGGGCAACAGCTCGTTGATCGCGACGAAGTGCGTGAGACGGCACGTGTCATTCTCGCAAGACTCGATAGTGGGGACATTTAAGCAAGGCAGCTCTGCGCCCAACTACGGAGAAACCTGGCGTCCTCACCTATTGTTTGATGGGTCGGGGCGTTTCCTAAGAATGGGGCTATCTTGCAAAAGGTTGAGAAAGATTTTATCAAGCGCGCTGTTGAAGCATCAGATCTTGCGGCTCTGCGAGTCGCGGTTTATCAAGCCTGCGGTGATGAAGAATTGGCCAGTTTTAGTGCAGTCAATCAGTTGGGTGCCACAGAGAAAGAGAAGTTGAAAGAGCGTCTAGTGACTCTGCTTGACAGCAGTCTTGACTCGTTCGCCTTGCGTAAGCCACCCGACGAAGAGATCAAGAAATTGATGGCCATGGCACTTGGGGCAGACCCAAGTGATGCAGAGTTCGAGTTGCACCGCGAAGTGATCGCCTTTGAGGAGAATCCTTTCTTTGCTTTTTGGCCAGAGGGAGAGCACCAAATTCCCGAAGATTTTCATGTGGCCATTATTGGTTGTGGATTTAATGGCATCGCTACTGCCGTCCAACTCAGTCACCTTGGAATCGCCTACACGATTTATGAACGGCGTCATGAGATTGGCGGCACATGGAGCGTTAACAAGTATCCCGATGTCCGAGTTGACACTCTGAGTGCTGCATATGAATTCTGTTTCGAACGCAATTATCCGTGGAAAGAATATTTTGCGCGTGGCGCAGATGTACGTTCGTATCTCGAATTCATTGCCGAGAAGTACGGCATCACTCCCAACATTCGCTTTGAGCACGATCTTAAAGAAGCTCGCTTTGATGAAGAACGTTCGCGTTGGGAACTGTCCTTTACTGGTCCCGACGGTGACACCGTACATTCTGAGGTCAATGCGATTGTGAGTGCAGCTGGTCTCTTCGCTAATCCTAAGAACCCCGACTTGCCAGGAGCTGAAGATTTTAAGGGTCAGATCATTCATCCCACACAGTGGCCTGCGGACCTTGATCTCAGAGGCAAAAAAGTGGCGATCCTCGGCAATGGTTCAACAGGTGTTCAGTTATTGGCGCCCGTAGCGGAAATGGCCAAGCAAATTTACATGTATCAGCGCACTGCACAATGGATTAGTCCGCGTGATAAATATGGCAAACAGGTTGAGCCAGAGATTCATTGGCTCACCAGCAATATGCCGGGGTATTGGAATTGGTGTCGTTACACGTCAATCATGCACTTATTTAACTTTCACAAGGATTATTTGATAGTCGATACAGAGTGGCAAAAGCAGGGTGGGCAGATCACCAAACAAAGCGATACGGTACGGCAGTTTCTAATTAATTACATCACGGATCAAGTGGGAGGGCGTCAAGATCTGATTGATAAATTGATACCCGATTATGCACCGATGGTGCGTCGCCCGGTCGTTGACAACGGATGGTATAAGGCTTTAACGCGCGAGAATGCAGAACTCATCACGCAAGACATTGTGCGCCTGACTGAAAACGGAATTGAAACCAGCGATGGGGAGTTCCGTGAAGTTGACATCATCATCACAGCCACAGGATTTGAAATTGTCAAATACCTGTGGCCGGCTGAATACATCGGTCGGGGTGGCGTGAATTTGCATGAGCGCTGGGCGTCGCAAGACCCGCGCGCCTATGTCGGCATGATGGTCCCTGATTTTCCTAATTTGTTCATGTTGTATGGACCCAATTCGCAACCTATTTCTGGCGGAGTTGCACTGCCGGCCTGGTACCAGATGTGGGCAAGTTTTGTCGCTCAATGTCTGATGACGATGATCCAAGAAGATGTCGGCACCGTGGAAGTGACACATGAGGCGTTCATGAAATATAACGAGGCCTTAGATGAGAAAGCGGCAGGCCTTTTAATGTTGACCGATACCAGTTCGGCGAAGAATTATTACCTCAGCGAGTCTGGGCGCATGCAAGTTAATGCGCCATGGGAAACCGCTGACTATTACAATATGATTCGTCAGCCCAATCGCGACGAAGTTTTTTTCGTTTAGGATCATCACCGAGAAGGAACGTACATGTCTACATCTGCACCACAGCGATTAATCGACAATATGCGCGATGTGCGTTATGGCGAAGTTCTAGCGGTATTCGCCCGAGACAATAAACTTGAAGCCGAGGTCTACGGCACGCAGATGATCAATGACTGCCCAGACGAACTTTGGAAGACGCTTGACCCCGCAGCGATTGCTAGTGAGATGAGTGCTTTGGTGGTGAAGTTGAATGGTCCGCGCTATTGGGTGCTTGACGGTCTAGGTACAAAAGTTGCTTTCATTGAACCCGTGATGCGTGACTTCAATGGTTTAATGATGCGTCGTATCGCCACGGTTGATTTGGGCGATCAACCCGACACAATTCCATACGAAGAACGTTATGTCAATCGTGGGGCAGTCTTTTTCTTTGACGCAGGCTCTGTTGTCTACGAGTTAATCAATCCCCAGGGCAAGGTATATGTCATGCAGGCTTACTGTGTTGGCGTTGACCCCACATTGAATCTGGACAACTTGAGCGACCTCGCTACTCGACTAGACCTGCCTACCGGTTGGTCATTTCGGGGCCGCATCTTGGACGCTGAGTTGGTAGTAGACACCACCGACCATCCTGCAACAGTGGTGCAAGACGAATTTGAAAATACTTATACCTTGCCGTATTGATGGTTTACGGAATGAGTAGTACTCGGCCGAAGGCCTGTCGACTCTCGATATAGCGGTGCGCCTCAGCCGCTTGCGAAAGAGAAAACTTTTTGTCGAGGACGACGGAAAGTTTTTGATCAGCGATTCGTTGTAGAAGTGATCCGATGAGAGGGTGGGTTCGTTGCGGGTTGAAAGCCATTTCAATGCCGAGAAACACGCCAGTAATCGAAGCATTCTTCTGCATAATCGGCCACACTTCGGGGGGAGTCACTTCTCGTCCGGCGCGTCCGACCCAGCTGATTCGGCCTCTGTAAGCAAGAGCGGCGATGCTGCCTTCAAGGGTGCTACCTCCGACTGAATCAACCACTAGGTTCGCCCCGCGCCCATCGGTGCACGCCATGACCTCTTTTGCGGCGTCATTTTTTGTGTAATTAATGCCGTGATCAAGTCCGTAATCTTTCAAGCGTTGTAAACGGTCATCGCTTGATGAGGTGGCAATGACGATTGCTCCAGCAGCCTTGGCTAACTGAATAGCGGCAATACCCACTCCGCTGGCACCCGCTTGAATCAAGACCGTTTCACCTGCGACGAGATGACCAAACTCGAATAAGCAATCATCGGCAGTTCCGAATTCAATCGGCACGCCTGCGGCGAGTTCAATATCCAAACCTTCGGGGATGGCCCATGCCGATGAAGCGGGGACACTAATGACTTCGGCATGTGATCCGAAGCCCATCGTGGCTACAACTGCTTGTCCAGCGAGGAATGAACTCACACCTTCACCGACTTGTCGGATGATTCCAGCGGCCTGATAGCCCACGATGTGTGGAGTTGTTGCCAGTACTCCACCTTGGCGGTGGAGTGTGTCGCCACCTTGAATGGCGATTGCTTTGACGTCAATCAGTAAGCCTCCGGGACGCAGTACGGGTTCAGGGAACTCTTCGTAGCGCAAAACCTCTGGGCCACCTACTTGATAAAAAACGGCTGCTTTCATATCGGCAACCTTATTACACGTTGGAGTTGATTGATTCTGGCTGAGTACTCGAGAAATGGAATGTGTGAAATAAAGAAGCCCCGTTGCTTGCGCAACGGGGCTTCGAGTACTTGGACTAAGACTGAGAAGTAATTACTTCCTTTTAGGAGCGGCCTTCTTTTTTGGGGCTGCTTTCTTAGGGGCTGCCTTACGAGCAACTACCTTCTTAGGAGCGGCCTTCTTTTTTGGGGCTGCTTTCTTAGGGGCTGCCTTACGAGCAACTGCCTTCTTGGCTACTGCTTTTTTGGCGGGAGCTTTCTTGGCTACTGCTTTTTTGGCTGGAGCGGCCTTGGCGGCGGCTGCCGCAACTGCGCCAGCTTTGTTCAACTTAGGGGCAGGAGATACGCCAAGGGCGATGTCCTTAAAGCCTTTGAGGGCTGTGATTTTGGCGACAGTCTTCGCGGCGATCTTGATAGTCGCACCCGTTGCAGGGTTGCGACCCATGCGTGCGGGACGCTTGATCTTGGCGAATTTGGCAAAGCCCGAGATGTTCACGATTTCGCCCTTGGCCACTGTGGCCAAGATGACGTTGATCGTTCCCTCTACGAGGTTTGTTGCCGTTTTCTTGTCGGCACCGGTGTGGTCTGATACTGCTTGGATTAGCTCTCGTTTCTTCATGAATCCAAACATATTTCATGAAATGCCGCAAATGGGGGATTTCCGTTGGTTTTTTTGAATTTTTTTCTGCAGTCGTCAAACCGCGCTGAGCGCCGCTTTCTCTCCCTGAGAGCGGATGTGGGTGGTTTCACTAGGTTGCTCTGAAGGTAAAACTTTGGAAATAAGTCGGGGGCAACGATGACGATTCCGCATCAGCTCACGAGGCGAGCAGTCGCACAAGCCAGTGTTGAAGCCTTTCGACCTTATGAAGATTTTCTCAAATCGTGCGAGCCATATGTGTCGATTTATCTGAACAATCAGTGGCTAAACCTGCGCAAGGCCGACGAAGAACTGCAATGGGGTCAGGGCTGTTATTACGACACAACGGTGGCCCGCAATCACGACTACTGGAAAAGATATTGATCTTCCACAACCGACAAAAGACATCAGAGTGATGCGGCAAAATCTTTTTGAGTGGGGCTACTGCTTGATTGAAGATGGCATGTCACAAGAGCAGTGTTAGCGGATGCGGGCGTGTATCGAAGAACAAGCAGCGGCGGAACGTGCTTTAGGAATTGCTTATCTGGGGCAGTCTCAACAACACGTGTGGTCACTTGTCAATAGAGGTGCGGACTTTGTGAAGTGTCTCGAGCATGATCCGCAAGGAGTTCAAGCAGGCCCAATCATTGAGTGTTTATTGGATGAAACGCTTGGTTTGCGATGGAATCACTTCAGTTTCTTATCAAATATTTCATATCCAAACTGTCATCCACCGGCCATGCATCAAGGTCAAACATTCATTGCGCCGTACAACCCGCGCGAGGCACCGGTGTTAGTAAACACGATGTATGTGTTGGAAGACGTTAATGGAATCAATGGTGGAACATTGTTGATTCCTGGTTTATATAAACCCAATGGCAGCGGTGGACCGTATGCGTTATACGGTGCGATGCCCCCGCCCAATTAATCTTGAGGCCAAGGCTGGCACGATCTCGATGTTTGATGGACGTGTGTTGCATGGGGGAGCGGTGAATCATTCGGACAAGTTTCGTTACGTGATGACCAACTCATGCGTGATGAGTTTTATTCGCCAGCAATAAATTTTTTGCTGACGGTGGGCCCTGAAGTATTAGCCAATGCGAGTGACAAGTTGCTCTGGCGTCTCGGATTCCAGTCACAAATTACGGCCAATTTGGTTGAGGGATATGGCTACCAGGGAGGCGGAAAATAGGCGACTCCAATGGCTCAGTGGCCCATTTTCGGCGGGAGATTGATGCTGGGCATGACCAACATGCGGGGTCGCTAACGATGGACGATGTGACAAAGATTTCAGCCGACTATTTTGCTCTGGCGCGTATTCAGCGTCAAAACGAGACATTTCGCACACCCGATCACATCCGCAAGATGATGGACATGACACTGTGATCTAGTTGTGCTCGTAGCCTGAGAAGTCGTGATTGTGATCGACGCTCAGGGACTCAAGGCATCGCGTCCCAATCGACCTTTGTTCGCCGATGTCTCACTGACCGTCAGCGACGGGGACCGTATCGGTGTCGTGGGTCTCAATGGATGTGGAAAGAGCACTCTGCTGCGCATGATCAGCGGGGAACTTGAACCTGAAGCAGGCGTGGTTCGTCGTGGGCGCAATGCGCGGGTCGGCATCCTTGGGCAGACCCCAGTTCTGCCTGTGGGAACTGTTCGTGAGGCTGTCGGTAGTACGTGGCAGGGTGAAGCGATGTTAGATCGCCTTGGTATGAGCGGTCTGATTGAGAGCCAAACCGATGAACTATCTGGTGGGCAGAAGAAACGGGTGGCCTTAGCGGCGCTCTTGATTGGCGAGTGGGAGGCCCTCATTCTTGATGAGCCAACCAACCATCTTGATTTAGATGCCATTGCCTATCTCGAAGAATGGCTCGCTCACTACAACGGGGGATTATTGCTGGTCACTCATGATCGCCATGTATTAGATCGAGTGACAACAAAGGTTCTTGAGATTGATCGCGGTAAGGCTTATCTCCATGTCCCAGTTGGCTGGCACGCTGGATCGGGGTATGCGGCGTATCTTTCAGGCCGTAGTGAACGGGAGGAACAAGCGGCCACTGCCGAGCAGGTACGCAAGAACTTGGCAAAGACTGAATTGGCGTGGTTACGCCGTGGAGCGCCAGCGCGTACTACCAAGGCAAAATCTCGCGTGGCCTCAGCGACTGCTCTGGTGAACACCAAAGCCGAAGCGCCAGCACGTCAAGGCGAATTGGGTTTAGGTAGAGACCTTGGATCGAAAAGACTTGGTTCAAAAGGAATTGAATTACACGGTGTGGGTTTTAGTTGGCCTAATGGTCAGCGAGTCTTAGCACCCTTTGAGCACATGCTTGAGCCGGGCGACCGTTTGGGAATCGTCGGGCCAAATGGCGCGGGTAAGAGCACTTTGCTAGATCTCATTTCGCAACGCCTCACGCCCACCGAGGGGACAATAGATATCGGACGCACAGTCAAGATTGGGTACTACGACCAATTGGGTCGAGAACTAGATGTCACTCAGAGAGTGCGCGATGCGGTAGCGGGGGATAAGGGCTCTCCGTCTCTTGAAGACATTAATTTGATGAAGCGTTTTTGGTTTGATGGTGATTCCCAATTCGCTGAAATCTCAACTTTGTCGGGAGGTGAGCGCCGCCGTTTGCAATTGTTGTTAACTCTGATTGAACAGCCCAATGTTTTATTGTTGGACGAACCGACAAACGATCTTGATCTCGACACCTTGCGAGCGATGGAGGATTTCCTCGATGACTGGCCAGGCATTGTTCTTGTGGTGAGTCACGATCGAGCCTTTTTGGATCGCACGGTTGAAGAAGTTTTGGCTCTTGATGGTCAAGGTGGAGCATCGCTTGTGCGCGGTGGGGTTGCGGGATGGCTTAAACAGCGAATTGAACGCGGGTCGAAGCCTTCGCAGGGGACCAAGAGTGTGAGCAGCGGCAAAGTTGAAAACACAGGCGCCACATCGGTCATCCCTATGCCAGCGAAATCGGGTTCAATGAAAAGCCCAAGCACTTTAAAGCGGTTAGTTGGGCAAGCAGAAAAAGCCCTCGCGCAGGCCATCGCCGAACGGGATATGCGTAGTGCCGAGCTTGTCACCGAGGCATCAAGTTCATCAGCAAGCCATGACTTACTAGCAAAAATTGGTACTCAACTAGCAATAGCGCAAACAAAAGTCGATGCTGCGGAGGACTCCTGGCTCTCGTTGGCTGCCGAGGCCGAAAGTCGTGGTATTGATATGTCGTGAGCAAATCAACATCGCCCCTCGGATATCGCTTCCCTGGTGGCAGATACACGATTGCTGACTGGGAAAACTGGCTACTGACTGATTGCACAACGGCGCAAGCGCTGCCCGAGAATCTTGCCCATCCGGTGTCCTTGTTTCATGTCCCGATTCTTGGCGCAGGCACGAGCATCGCTGAGTTGTTCGAAATTTGTGGTGCCGAAGGACCCGGGTCGGTGGGCCTTGACGGTTACGACTGGGAGTACATGCATCCTTTGCGGGTGGGCGTTGAATACCGCATGGAGGGTGGGATTGTCCGTTGGGAAAATCTTGTAGATGAACGCGATCAGCCGTATGACTCCATGAGTTTTTCTATTGAGATGTTTGATGGTTCAGAATTGGTTGCGCGGATAACTAACACTTGGCGATTTCGCCGAAGAAAAGTGGTGGGCGCATGAGTCGTATCATCAATGTTGGCGATCAATTACCTGAGTTTGTAGTCCCAAGTGTTGACCCAGCGCGCATGAAAACAATGGCTGCTATTTTGCGCGATCCATATCGCGTGCATTGGGATCGTGAAGCTACGCGCGAGATGGGTCTTGATGGGCGTGTCATTAATCAGGGGCCACTTAACCTCAGTTACATCGTCAATATGTTGCACGCCTTCGCAGGTCCGACGTCAATTCGACGACTCACTGTGTCATTTGCTCGACCTGTATTTGACGGTGATCTGGTTGTTGCTGGTGGCGAGGTGACTGAGGTTCAAGATTCATTGTTGGTCTGCGGGGTATGGCTCAAGCGTGGAGATGAGATTGTTGTGTCGGGCACCGCGGTTGTCGATGTCGCTGCGTTGGCTAGCGTCTCATCATGAACTGGGCGTCAATGGAGTCAGCAGTCGCAGCGATGCGCCCGACTGATACTTTGGCGATTCCTCTCGGACCAGGAGCACCAGGTGCTTTTCTGCATTCCCTAGGCAACGACACCGAGGCAGGACACTTCGTTGATCTCAAAGTTTTTAGCGCGTTACTACCAGACCTATATGCCATCTTTGCGCGCCCAGGAGTGCATCTGAAAAGCGGATTTTTCGGACCTGCGGAACGATTTCTTCGTGATACCGGGGCAGATGTGGATTTTGTGCCCGCAGACTTTCGTCGTTTTGAACCTACTTTGGCCCGTCTCAAGCCGAGAGTATTGGCACTAGCGGCGTCAATGCCCGTGGATGGACGAGTCTCGTTGTCATTGCATGCTGGTGCATTCACAAAAGAAATTAGCAGTGTGATCAGTGATCCCCATCGAGTGTTGATTGTTGAGTGCAGCCCAAACTTCCCACGCACTTTTGGGGCAGGAACTTACGAACATTCAATTGGTATTGAAGATATTGATTTCTTACTTTTGTCTGATCGTGAGGCGCTGAACCTCGCCGATGTTCCAGCGAGCGAAGCAGAAAACCAAATCGCTGATATAGCGGTCACTTACATTCATGACGGATGCACATTGCAAACCGGTATTGGGGGGATCCCGACTCAGGTAGCTACGAAATTAGCTGCTGGAAGTGGTGGTGACTACGGGGTTCATAGCGAGATGTTTACGACGGGTCTGATGCGACTGCACCTCGCGGGCAAAGTGACAAATCGCAAGGGGACGGAGTTCGATGGTTTTTCGGTGACCACTTTCGCTGCTGGCGAACCTGACCTTTACACATGGTTACACGAAAATCACGACGTCCGTTTTATGCCTGTGGGTATCGTCAACTCACCTGAAGTGATATCTCGCAATCGCAATATGGTGTCAATCAACGGAGCCATGGCTATTGATCTTTCTGGTCAAGTTGTTGCCGACTCAATTAATGGCAAGCAGTTCTCGGGTATTGGTGGTCATGAAGACTTTGTATCGGGTCCAGGTCTCTCCACTCATGGGCGGAGTCTGCTGTGTGTGCCGTCTACCTCAATTGTCAATGGAGTAGTGATCTCGCGCATATTGGGACGTATGCCAGAGGGCAGTGTTGTGACAACCCCGCGTCATCAGGTGGATGTCGTGATTACCGAATATGGTGCTGCGGAAATCGCTGGGCTGTCCATCGCCGAACGGGCACATGCGTTAGCAGCCATCAGTCATCCTGATTTTCGTGAACAACTATTGTCAACCGCCGATGTGTGGCCGAGCGATTAAAAATGATGATGCACGAGTCTGCTGCCGCCTGATTGAGGTTGTGCTTTAGTTGCGTCGCAGTATGACGAGAGGAATGACTCGACCAACAGCATCGGCGGTCACTTGGTATTCGTTGTAGGCCGGCCAAACTTCGCACATCAAGGCCCACAACCGTGAGCGCGGCGACGAGGGATCCTGAGCGTCCGTCACAATAGCCGTGGCCCAATACTTGTCAGATCCGACTTGAACCCACACTTGCGCGTTTTGCACAAGGTTCTCGTACCACAACGGATGTTTTGGCGCGCCACCATTGGAAGCGATCAAAAGGACGTCATCTCCATCCGAACCATAAAACAAAGCGCTGCGATTCCAAGCACCTGTTTTACGACCTTGAGTCGTCAGCAACATTGACATCACACCTTTGTAGTTGTGACCATCAACGCCGTCGGTTGCGACATAAGTGTTGATGTGTTTGCGAACCCAGTCCGTCGGACTATCAATGATGGGCGTTGGAGGAGTGGCATTTTGGGTGATGGTCTTGCTCATACCTGAGAGCGTAACCTCCCTTCAGTGCAGAGTGTCCAAAAGTTCCAGACCAGCCTCCTATTAGGCGTATGCGGGGTGGTCGTTCTTGGTGGATGTTCGGCTTCAAGTTCGCAGAGTGCAACGATGACGGTGGCTGTTGAAGTGCCGACAACGACAAGCACGACTTCGACCACAACGACAAGCACAACACTTCCGCCCACCG
>CALGTP010000539.1 GCA_937902105.1 uncultured Actinomycetes bacterium | reverse complement strand
CTGACAACCCCCGCATAGCCGCTGCTCGGGCTCGTCTTCCCCTTGCGCTACTGCCCGCTTTCCCCTTACGGCCGCTTCCTCCTCCCCATCAGTGGCCTTCTCTACTCCTAGTGCTGCTCCCTCCATGCCTTGATTATTACCTAATTTATCTAACGCTGTCGAAAATTTGTTTGCCCTTGATAGACGTGTGTAGTCGTCGTGCCCTTGGTGTTTTCCCACCTGTGCGTGTGTGTTCGTATGTGTGTGTGTATGTTGCGCGGCTGCTGCCGAGCCCACATCCGTTCCTGATTCCTGCCTGCTTTCGGTCTTTCTCCTGCTCCCTTCACAAGACGGAGGAAAGACGTCATCCTGCAGCAGATTCACGAACGATTGCTGCCCCACTCTTGAGCACGTGCCGTTCGTACAGCAGCGCCCCTGGCTGACCGCCTCCCCATAGGGGTGCTGCCTCCTTTTGCTACTCATTGTCAGGAACTAGGGCGCTTCCATCCCCGTTTGCGGAATTCTCCTGGTTTGCCATGGGGGGTGTCCTTTGCGTATCACCGCTCCCATCATCCTCGTCCCTAGTACGAGTTTTCCCGGACGCCTTAGACCTGTCAGAGGCGCTCTGGTCCTTGCTCGGGCATTTCTCCAGTCTCTTGAGAGAGTTCTTGCCTACGGGCTTCCAGTGGCGAAAGCGAGAGTCATCGTAATTCCACGCGAGGAAGGAGTACTGCGTGGTCTGCGGTATCACGAGAATGGAGGTACGATCCTGCCCTATTGGTATGAACCGCGGTCGGTGCTGTGGCATTGCAGCGACCATACTCAGAAGTCTGGTGGGGCCTCGCATGTCTCGCCCCCCTGGATGTTTGATGATCTGTTGCATGTCAATGTCTTGTTCCACTTCTGGAGCATTCACCGGGCCCCACTGGAGTTTCATGAGTTGCTGAGTGAAGGTTACCCCATCTTGGTATGCGTCGGCGCCCCCTTCCGGTGCTGTTACCCTCACTCCCGTCCACACGCAGGGCTCCTTCAGCAGGCGCTGTACCGCACTATTCAGTGTCTTGGTGGAGAGAATGCGGACCGACGCTTCGATGGACCTACTGTCGTTGGCCAATGACGGCCAGGCCTCTGCACACCCACTCAGAAATTCCCCCTCGTGCACACCCTCTCCAAATTGTTGCTCCAATGTGGCGATTAGTGACCGAGCTCCAGGCTCCGAAGCTGGGGCAATCACTTCCGGTGTGACTACGAGATAGCCCTCAGTGACTGTCACCACTATGAGGCGTCCTGCGCCCGCAAGTTTTGCAACCATTTCCATGGCCGTTGTTCCATGCACCAGTTCCGGGTATGCCTCCTGTAGGACGTCTATGAGCATCTGGCCATGGTCTCGTTTGCATTCTTGCATCCTGGCACTTAGGGGAATCGACCATTGCATCTTGCACCCGGCAATAGGTTGCCTATCCCCACCTGCTACTGCTTGGCCCAGCACCCAGAGCATGCCTGCTCCTTGGGGGTCAGGGATAAGGCACTCTCCATTCTCCAAGGCTATGATGCTAAGCCCCGCCTTGGTGCTTATTTTTTCTGCTGTTGCTGCAATCAGATCTCGCACCTGTGGCCGGGTGAGGTGTAGTACGCTCTGACCTTGCTTGCGCTGCTCGGCGAGAATGTCTCTGGTGGGGTCGTGCTCGATAATGTTGTCCTGCTGTAGTGCATCTAGCCCATCTGGGAGCACCTTCCACTTGCCCATGTAATTCTGCGCTCCCGCACACAACGAATCATAGAAGGCATCTAGGGCATTTTGCGGCACCTGGAAAATCTCTGCTAGTGCGCCTCCTACCGGTAGCGGGCGAGTGTTGATCACGGAAGTATATATCGAGTTTTTAAACAGCACCACTGCGTTCTGTGGGCCGACATTGTAAACCACCATGGAGGGGTACTGTTCTGACACGTCATCTGCGTATTTAGAAGTGAATGCCGCTGCCATGAGGGTAACGTTCTTGGTGCGAACGAAGCCCGTCTCCCGCAAAGGTGTCACCGCGTGGTACCAGCGGCCCTCTTGGTGCTTGGGCTCCTGCGGGGCCTGCTCCTCCTCTGTCGCCCTCAGTGTCTTGTTTGCCCCGACTACCCTATAGTCTAGCCAGATCCCTTGCCCCACGGCTAGCCGTAGCTGACGAAGGAAGACAAGCGTGGAGCTGCCAACAACCCAGTCACGCACTGATGCTCCTGGAGTTAGCCCCGCCTCTCCTACAACCTGAATTGTTCGAAGAGCGTCTTCCGCATACGGAGCAAGGAGGAAGAGAAACCACT
>CALGTP010000538.1 GCA_937902105.1 uncultured Actinomycetes bacterium | reverse complement strand
ATCTTGTGACTTATTAAGTGGACTTCTTTCTGGATGTGTTCAACAAGATAAAGCCGAGCGAAAAAGTCGAATTCATCAATACCGACATGCAGTGGGCTTTCCTTAATCACATCCAGGAGTGTGTGCTCAATGGTAATTCCAAGAAGTACTTAGCTACAGTCCAGTTAAGGTTGCAAGCAATGCGCGCTCGAAAACCCGACATCGTGGCGTTTACCTTGAACGAGCCCGGCCACTTCGTCACGGTTTTCATGCGTCAAAATCGCAAGCACTAGATCGAAGTGTACGTGCTAGACTCTATTTGGGCTGGCGATAGCTCGAAACGCTGGGGTAACTTGCCCCTCGGCCTCGACTATCCCACGGCTAGGTAGAGCCTGCAATCGTTAGTCGCTCGCAATCTTGTTTTCGACGGCTTCAATGCCTGCTTCATCGCGATGCTTGCAAACGCGTGCTGGCCGTTGCAGGGCGACGCAAAGCACCGCGAGATCGTGCAGATAACGCCGCTTGTTCCGCACCAAGGTTTCACCAACGACTGCGGTGTGCACACCGTCATTTACTTTGCTGGCCTGTTTTTCCAGACGGACCGGTTCATCGCGGCCTTGGAGCCTGGACGGCGGCTGGTCTTTGCTGAGGACTTGGTGCTCAACACCAGGAAGCACATGTTGGAGTGGAGCACTCAAGTTGTGAACGGCTACGACGTCGGACTCGGCGAGTTCTTCGCGCAGCTACGGCTGATCCCGGACCACTTCCAGTCTCAGTTTCAAGTAGCCTTACAAGACGGCGAATGGGCGGCCCAACAAAATGTTCCCAAAGGCATTGCGAAGGTCAGAACGAACAGTCTTGTCCGGACTGCGAGGCTCCCTGATTTGCGCTTCCTCCAGCTGTGAAAGGCGACGACCAAGTTGCATCACTGGAAGGCGACGAGCAAGTTGCATTGTGTTTGAGTTAATTAGTTAACCTTCCTTATTCTGTTCCTACGATCGGTGCTTGGGTCTGTCTCTGCGTCTCGTCTAGGTCTAGTCTGTCTCTGCGTCTCTGTCTAGGTAGTCTGTGCGTATGTCGCGCGCCTCTGCGGTTTGTCACTATTAATGTATAAAAAGAACTCTCGACACTCTCGAAACTCGAAATCGCGCGCGGCGTCAAACCAAAAGAAAACGTCGCCCGCGCCTGCTGATCGGTTGCAGACCTCAGAAAACAATTTGGTGCCCCCGATCAGGGTGCGGACCACTCCTGTGAACGGGGAAAAATTCGTCAGCTACATATAGGAACGCAAGAGTTCACCAGAGCCTGTGAACGAGCCCGCAAAATCGGCTACTAGTATTCTCTGCAGCTCATCTGATAGTGGCACATCTCAGAAAGCTGGAGCCGAGTTGCCCAAGTCCTTTCCCAACATGTGGAAGCTTCTGGGGCTTGAGAAAGGTAAGAGCTGTGTGATTCCCGCTCTCAGTGCCGATGATGCGGAGCCCATTTCGCTGTTCGACTGGGTTTCAAATACCGGACTCTACTTCCTCCCCATCTTCACGTATGCTTTGACTCTGCACGGCAGCTTGACCTATGATCAGGAGCGGTTCTACTCACAGTACAGCCCGTTGTTCGAGCTCATCGACTAAAATCACTTTGATGCCCTCCTAAAGTTTTTCTTCCCCTGCGAAGCATTCGTCGAGCTGTATAAGGACAAAGCAAAGTACACCGCGCCGTCTCGTGGTCGAACACTCAACTTTTACGCCGCGGCATTTTTTTTCTAGGAGCTTGCTTCCTCGGGTGCGGGGCGATACAGGAAGACCAATGCCACACATTTTGTCGTGAAGAGCCGTAAGTTGAATGAGGGCTTCCTCGTGTCGCCAGATACCCGGCACTTCATGACATAAAAGCTCAAGGAACTCGCTAGTGGTTTTGACAAAGATATGCAGTAGTTTGAGTAGCATGGCAGCTCTACGCCCATGTGCGAAGCAGTCGGCAGAGAAGTCACAGAATTCTTGGGGAAATCGAAGCAATCCTTCCTTGAAGATTTCCGTGATAGAGGAGAGCAATTTATTCGCCATTTCGTGCAGGCAAAGTTGCCGGCCTTTGACAAGCTGCAAGCCGGGCAAAAGCTGCTGGCAGCGATTTCGGCGGCTAGGTCTGCGAGGAACACTGTAGACATCTGCAGCCCTAACAAAAAGTTGTAATCGCCGGTGTCACCCCGTTCGTAGCAAGCAGGGACACCGAAACAGGCAAGTGCACAGAAGCAAGCAGGGACACCGAAGCAGGCAAGTCCACTGAAGCCGCCAAGTGCACCGGAGCAGGCAAG
>CALGTP010000537.1 GCA_937902105.1 uncultured Actinomycetes bacterium | reverse complement strand
AGCGTCCCGTTCCAGCACCACCTCGCCGAAGACGAGAACCAGCACAGAGACTACACGGTACACCGCGTTCGTTTCGTGCCAGACTCTGCGAGCTTCGACCTGCGGTGCCAGCAGGTGTCTATTCGCGTGGTGCCACTGCGCTTCTCGCGCCGGCGCTTTTCCGCCGCAGGCGCGGGGCGTGTCGAGTTTGGCTTCGACGACCAGTTCAACACACGCCTGCAGACCGGCGCGCGCACGCCCCTCACGAACACCGTCGACGCGGCAATTATCGTCACGCCCTTGTGCGCTGTGCAAGCGTCGGTGTTGTGTGTGCCGTCGATCGAAAACTGTTTTCCGTTCTGCATGGGCTTGCACGCGGCAGGGCAACGCTCGCAGAACATCTCGCTTATGAACGCGGAGCGGTGGGACGAGTGGACGAGTCTCGGCCAGACGGACTGCGTTATCGGCAACGCCGTTGCGAGAGAGTGTGATGTCGCCGACACGTCGAGGCTGCTCCTCAACGAAGAACTTGGCGTAAAAGTCAGCGGATGTGCGGCAACAGCGTGTTCGCCAGACACGACTAGCGTGACCTTCGTCAAAAACTCGGACGAGCCACAGACGAACCGCTCGTTGTCGTCGTGGGTGCAGCAGCAGAAGTGGGGATTCGTGCGGAGTTCCCTGCAGCCGTTCGTCGCAGCTGGCGACGTATTCTTGTACCGCAGCGCGACAGACGACGTGTCAGGACAGATCCTTATCACACGGCTCTACGACAACAAGCGCGGTGATTTCAGCTTGCAGCAGGAGAAGCTGTCGCTGCTGACAAGCAGCCTCCCGATGCAGTACCACCAGTGCCTCAACGAGCAGTGCTACACGGAGCAGCTCCGCGACAACAAGATTGTGTTGCCCGCTGACTACTTTATCCGTGAAAACCCGAGTATCGCAACAGCCTCTGAATGGGCTGTGCACTGGACAGCTACGCCGAGCAGCGCACACTGTGCCCTGGTTGCCGATTTCTGCGCGCATACCTCGCGCGACGAGTCGCTGATCTACGCAGCACATCGCCCGCGCTTGTGGACGCTTCGCACGATGCGGCACACGGAAAGCCTTGGCATGCCGTTCACAGAGCAGGCGCTCGCAAGCTACATGATCATTCCGGACTGGTTTTCGTGCAGCATGGAAGACTTTCTCCAAAAGACGCAGTGTGCGCGCATGTATAACATGAGGGTAACTGGCCTCGAGTACATCAACGCGGACAACCTGCTTCTTACCGTGCTTGCAGCGACGCCTGGCGACTGGGACTGGCAGGCAGAGCGCGTCTTCGCCGGGCGGCCCTTCCAGTACCGCTTCTACTTTGTGCATCCGAACCGCCATGACTGCACCGACGAGAACGCACCTGAAACAATGTACACCTGCTGGCGTAGCGCAGAGGACGGCATGTTCGCAGCGCCGTCCTCTTCGACTTCGGAGACCGGCAGTCTGTGTCCGATGTTGCAGCGCATGCCAAAGTGGGGCTCGATGCTGACAGAGATCGTCGTCTCGCAGGTGTACCTCTTAAAGGTACTGATCGACGCGCTCTTGGTAATGCCGCTGGTCGTGCGCGGCGATGTGGCGGAGCTCTTCGATCGACACACGCGGCCAACCTTCCACGCGATGCTTGACGGAAGCGGCAACACGCTATTCGAGCTGGAAGACGTGTTGCAGGCGATGCAGCTCTCTGCCTTCCATGCAGCCAACACGATTGCGCGCGCCGGCGCGCTGATGCACACGATCGGGGCACCTGAGCTAGAGACGGTGCTCGTTGGCACTGCACGCATTTTCGAGCTTACAATGGCGGCGTCGATGGTCGAGGACCGCGTGCTCGGAGGGACAGTCAAGGCCGTTTCTGGGCCATACAACCGCTTGACGTCCATGTTTGCGTCGAGCACAACGCAGTCCGCACCGCTGTCTACGCCTGGCACGCCCGTGTCGCTTAACACCGAAGGGTCGACGAAATGGGTGCACGTGTTCCAATCAATTGCCGGGCCGTCCGTGTCGTGGTCGCGCATCACCGTGAAAATAATGCGTAAGATCCTTATCAAAGCGATACGCAACCGACAGCTTATGACACTCGTCGCGCGCGACATGACCTCGACCATCATCACGTCCGTGTACGACTCCGATTCTGAGATATCGCACGGACTATTCGACAACATGAAGACGATCTGCGACGCGAGCGGGCAGGTCGTTGGTCGTACCAACTCGTGGGGGGCGTCTGTGCGGCACGCGTGCATGATCGTGCCGGAGTCTCTACAAGCTGTCATTCGCGTCATCCTCATCTTAACGGTCGACTACCAGGTCATGGACTGCGTGTGCAAGCAAACGGAAAGCTTCGTTGTCGAGGACGTGCTCAACAACGTATGCCTACCGCGTATCCTGCCGATGGCCAGCAAGGCCTTTGTCATGCAGTCGATCGCGGACAAGAGCACGTCTGCCTGCTTTGCCGTCATGGACTCAGTCAACGACAGGTTCTTGCGGGTTTTTGACCCAGTCTTCTCGCGCATGGTCAAGGCACAAGCGGCCATCGAGTCTGCCTTTGGCCTGCTCGTCACACAGGCGATGGGCGTCGACTCGCTCAGCATGAAGTGTATGGAGTACGACTCGCCGTTCGTGGTCAGCATTGTGCCAGAGCCGGTCGACTACTTCATGGGATGTATGCACACGTTCGACTGTCGCGCGCGGTGTCTCGACACGATGCAGTCGTTCGACGACTCACTCCGCACATACAGCGCGTACACGTCCACGCCGCCAGCGTATGTCACAATGCCTAATCTCGATATCGAAAGCCGCTTTTTCAGCTACGCAGACATGGAGCTCGGCAAACACCTTGAGCCTTTCGCAGTATACGCCGTTGTGCAACTGCCACACACTGTTTGTTTGACCATCTGTCCAACGCAACAGGCGCGCTGCGTTGCGGTGGGTGGTATGCGTCTCGGCGCGCTCGCGGTTGCGTACTATTGCGTGCCGGCTAGCATTATCATGTCGGTCTACGAAGGCATCGCGCTACCTATCACGAGAACAGACTACAACCAAACAGCATACAACGACGACATGCATAACGCAAGTCTCGTCATCGACGTGCAGTTCGCGACGATCCACAAACGCATATTCGGGTCCTCGGAGTGGCTGGTCGTGCTTGCACGTGACGACTTCTCTCGCGAGACAAGCGTGTGGCTATTGCCAGGTGGCGTGCCAGGCGCAGCATGGCAAATGATACAAACACAAGCATACAACCCTGTGACGTTCCTCAAAACCAAAGACACGCAGGACGACGTGTGGGTTGCAGAATATATCGAGTTTGTTCGAGTTCTGCCGGCCCACGAACAGCGCCCGACAACAACCATTTTCGTGGTAGGCTCAACGCGAACCGCCGACGGCACCGCACAGGCTCCATTTTGCGTGTACTTTCTTGCGAACACAGGTTCAGAAACGTATGTCGACACGACAAGGTACGCATGCCGCAACGCGCCGACAGCTGTGCACAGCACCACACACGCAACGGTATGTCTCGACGACGACTGCACACAGGTTGTGCGCATTCCGCTCACGGGCGGTACAGAGGTCCGCCTGGAAACGCTCCGTGCATACGCGTCCGGCGGCGTCATCTTCGACTGGACAGTCACCTCGACACGCACGTATCACATGCCGGCAGGACAGCGCAAACTGCTCGACATTGACCCGGCCGTGTTACTATCGCCGATGCAGGACGACACGCTACAATACACGCGCCGCACGCTGTCACATTTCGGGTCTGTCACCCGCGGCTCGTTTGAGACGAGCACGCTCACTATCGACGTTCCGCTAACAGGACGTGGACAGAAACAAGACACGTGGCTGCAAAACGTGCGCGTGAAAATCGACTCTGACGCGCTCGACGTCAAGGTCGCCGCATCCTTCACAACACAGCAACTTATGCAGGTAGTCGTCAATTGCAGTATAACATCGTGCGTCGGCTGCCACGGCACGCACCCGCTCGCCGTCGACTTGCAAAACAAGTGCTTCGCGGCGGCCTCGTGTGGAATCGCGAAATGCGTCGGCACACCAGTAAACATGAAGCGGCCGATGTGCCAAATCGCAAGTTTGCTAGGATTACAAATGGTTTTTGCGCGCGTGAACATGCAGAGCTTTTGGGATTTTTTTAGCCGCTCGATAATCACGATCGTCGAATTGACACAGAGCCGGCGCAAGCTCTACGAGATCACAACGCCACAAGAAACAACAATGGCGACTGTGTGCAGTGCGAAAGACGGCATCATCCAGTCGCTCGGTCTATTCGGCGCACGTACGCACAGATCCCGGCCGCGACACTCGACATTGCGTCGCGCGAGCAGTTGAGCTTGCAAGAGATACGATACAACACCGAGCGCGTGATGGTTGCAACAGCTGTTGTCGAGTTTCTAAGCCAAATAGCCCTTGGTGTCGTGTATGTCCCGCTTGTGTCGTCGAAGATGATGCAGTGCCAGTTGAATGATGCTTTCCTGGTGATCGAAGGTTTCGCTACGATGATCGCACAGGGCACAACAAAGAAAGATATTGTCAAGTTCAGAATGGGAAACCAGAAGTTCGACAAGATTAACGACTACGCCGTCGGGATGTGTCTCACAGATAAATACAAGCAGGACATGAGCGATATTGCGGACCCGGCGCGCGAGCAGAGTATGCTTTCCGGTATGCAGGACATCATGGACGGCGCGACTGGCCTGATAACAACATATTGGTACGGAGAAATGGCGCTGGCTCTTGATGCCAGCTTCTCGTGGGCACTCGGCATACTAACAGGTCTGATGAACCTTTTGCAGGTAATTGACTCTGACCACTGTCGTCTGCCTGTGACAGACACGCTGCTCGTCGGATCATGTGTGTGTGGCGACACTCCTGCTCGTATCCCAGAACTGCAGCGGTCGTCGAAAAGAATAGACGCGCTGTGGTGTCGCGGCCCGCTCATGATGACAAACGTTCTCGGCAACGACGTGCTGGTGTGGAATCCGTACTCGCTCACGGAGCTACTCGCAGACAATAAATTGCAAACTTACTTCAATTGTCTCTCTAATTCTGGGGGTGATGTGGCGCTGTGTTCTGGCAGCAGGCCGATCAACGACGTTTTTGAAGCGCAGGGTGTCGACATCCTGCAGATTATTATTCGGTGTAGAAGTAACTACCAACAAAAGCGCTGGGATGAGGGCGCTCTTGCGCTTGGACTGCTAGAAAATGCTGCCGACTGGCTACCTGCTATCGTACAAGACAAGTCGCTCGTGCAGATGTACGGCCAGGCTGGTAGCTCTTTCCAGACGCTGCGCAAGCGCCTTGCGCAGATCAGCTTGTCGATCGACGGCGTGGCAGACCTCGACGAGAGCACGTGGTCGTGTCTGCGCGTAGCACTCTTTACTAACGAGTGGAACCACAACTGCGCCGAGCTCGCACTCGCAAACGGCATTTTCGAGCAGGCTGACTCTCTGTTAACGTACTTTGAATATACGGTGTACGAGCTCAACGGCAAGTTGCGTGTGGACGCGGCGCTTTTCGTGAACGCGGACGCGTGTGAGTCCTTCTCGGGTGGACTCAAAACGCGCACCGACAAGGGCGTGTCGTACCCACGCATGGCCTGGGACGGCGACAGTAAAAATACGGTGCCAGTCGCTGAACTGCACAACAAGCTTCTGGGCAACAGCCAGGCCCGCATACAACAAGCAGAGGCTGCCGTGGCCGAGCTCATACGTAGCAAGATACAACCTGCGTTTGCCGCCTTCACAAAGCAAGCGCTGCACGAGATAGAGACACAGTTTTGGTCACTCGAGGGCGATTCGATTCACCAAGTCGTCGACTGCATGATGCTAGGGCCGTACGCCGCGGCAGATATGCTGCCCACACACAAAACGCTGCAAAACACCTTCACTACGCCGCAGTATCACCGCGTTAACCCTGATACTCGTAAG
>CALGTP010000536.1 GCA_937902105.1 uncultured Actinomycetes bacterium | reverse complement strand
GCTGCCGGAGTACGCACAGTGGACGCCGGTATGGCTCACCAAGTCGATGCTAGACGACCTAGGAGGAGTCGACAAACCCTTACAAGTCACTGAAGCCATCCAGCTGAGACTTTCAGGACTCACCAAGCCTTGGTGCCTCCTCCGAAACGAATCTGGGCTCGGTGCCAGAGTACACATCTCGGACGGACCCGAAGCGAGGAAACTGCTGAGACCGGGTACCATTATATGCCCGTTGGGGCACAAAATCTACATTGTCAGAAGGGTGCCCAGAGTATTCTCACCTGCGGCGGTTGTGGAATCGCTGGCCAAGGCTCCGTTTATCCCCAAGCTGCTTGGATTCTTCCCGGACGGCAGATTGAATCACAAAATATTCATGGCGGCTGAGGCTTGCGCGCCACCTGAAGACCGGTTCGTTGAGTTGGTGGCTGGGGACCTCGTCACCACCGTGCTCATTGAAGATGACAGATCCTCTGCTGCCAAGTCGGCGGTCAACGCTTACACGGCCGCCAGCCAAGGGAGAGCTCCGCCTGAGGCGGCCGGCACTGCTACGGCGCGAGTTGTCAGGCAGAGAGGCAGCGGGACGGAAAGTTCACCCGCGTCCGAGGAGCGAGACACCGTTGCGGGCGGTCAGCTTCCCGAGGCTTGTCTCTTGGCCCCTGGAGATTCTGCCATGACTGACGGAACCAGTCTCACCTTACCCTTTGGCACCTTGCCTGGGGGAGCCAACAATGACGGCAGCCCAAACACGAGGGAGTTGCAAGGGGCGTGGGCGCGCAACCGAGCTGAGCAGCTTTGGCGGGCAAACATTGTTGACACCTGCCCGGTGGAATCAGAGGAAGGCAAACCTGTTGCTTTGCAATGCCCCAACAAGGGCAACACGTGCTTCGCAGCTGCTGCTGTGAACATGCTATTCCAGCTGGTGAGACGCTCGCCTGAGGTGCTAAAGCAAGGGGGCCATAACTCCCTCTTTGAGCTGCTTTCGTCCAAAGACCAGCAGCAGGCCCGGCGCCACTGGGAGTTGTTCTGCGCTGAACAGGACATCGGCGGGGTGAATACCTCTCAGGAGGATGTGGGCTTGTTTCTTTTGCAATTGTTCCAGACCCACACCAGCCTCGCAGATGCCGTCCAAGTGCACTCCCAGAGTACTGTCCAGTGCTCGGGATGCGAAAGCAGGGACACCGTGTCTGACAAGGATTTCATCATTCGAATTGCCGCTGAGGAGACTAATGGCCGCCCTTTCCAGCAGCTGGTCGACGACGCCAACGTTGGAGAACTTATCGACAAGCAGTGTGAGTGCTTTCGGAGTCGTGCGAAGTCCTGGCGGTTAACCTTTGCTCCTCTCGCCATGCACTGATCCAGTGTAGAAGGGCAGGTCAAGGTGGGAAGAAGTGTGACCAGCAGGTTCCCCTTCCGGAGTATCTACGGATTGGCAGCGCCAATCGCCAATGTGTTGCTGCAGTTGTTCATCTCGGCCAATCCGCCCGTGCTGGACATTATGTCACCGTCATCTACAAGGACGGGCGGCCTGCTTTTGGAATCAACGACGACAAGTGGGTCTCTTTGGACAACGCTCTCATCGAGCACCTGCACGCCAATTGGGCTTTGGCTCTCTACAGCTGTCCGCAAGAGCAGGGAGATGCTGAAGCTGATGCAACACCACTGACTGGAACGGAGCCGCTCAATGGAGCTGGCCAGCTTGGTATCACCTCTGGTCAGCCGGATGGTGATGACATCTCGCCCACGCTTCCTTTCTGGCCCAGGCTTGACAGCACTCCGGCCGGGAAAATGAGCTGGGCGGATGCTGGAAGCGATGGCGAAGAGCCTGAGTTCAGCGAGCTCCACAGTGAGGCCCGGCAAACTAGCTGGCGGGGCGCGGCATGCGCACAGGAGATTCTGGCATGCGGGATGGAGCGAAAGGAGTCTTTGCAGGCGACCCAGAGCTACAGCCGGCCTCCCATGCACAAGCCCCAGGAGGACGTTGAGATCCGCCTCGGAGCCATCGAAATACAGCTCGACAAGGTGCTGGGGCTGCTTGAGGGGCTTGGCAAGAAACTGGAAGAGGGTTCTGAGCGACGCAGGACTTTGAGCGTTCAACGAGACAGTTCTCACAGCAGGGCAGGAGTTGCAGGTGAAACCCGCCAAAAATCTAACACTCCTCCCCTGGACACCATGCAGAGCTTGCCGGCACGCAGCAAGCTCCCTTGCTCCAGGGCCATGCCGGTTGAACCTTCTTTGGTGATGCCTAAGCTCATCAAGGCCAGGGGTGTGGGGTCATTCCCTCGCTCGCCGCTCCAGGAAGTTGCTGACATCATCTCTAACGCTGATGTAAAAATAGCTTGGATAGTCGAGAGGATGCATGCTGATGCGTTGCTGGCGCCATTATGTTTACTTGCGAAGCAGAGCAGTCAGTGGGATGAGCTGTCCCAGTTGTTGACAAGCCACAGGACGGAGTTTATTGGGAGACTCGCAGCTGTTCAGGGCGAACAGGGCATCACGCCTTGCCTTTGGCTCCTGAGGCGCATCTTATCCAGGAGCCGCTTGGGAAGATATCTTGAAGTCGTCAAAGCGGACCTGTGGAACAACCTCAAGGAGCTTCTCCTGAAGGTCCCGGCGGACAACAGCGCCACTGGCAGTGCTTGGGCCAGTGGAGCTTTCGATCCCGAAGTCGACAAGGAACGCTGCAAGGGAGCCCGAACCCGAGGCTACGAGGAACTCGGACGCCCGTTGCTGCCCAGTGAATTCAGTCAGGAGGGGAGAGCCCGTGTCAGAGGGCGACTCTTGCGAGCTTCTGATTGTGCTTCCATGGATGAACACAACTACTGCTATATGCCAGACGATGTCACTGCTGGCTCGGTGCCGAGGGATGCTGACCGCGAGCCGCCTTGCGGTCAACCGACTAAAGGACAGGTTCCACAGGAAACTGGATGCAACACATGTAAAATCATTCACGTTGAGGATGAGGGATGTGAGGCCCACCCTGAAAATGTTAATGACATGACCCCCTCGGTTTCACCCCCCAAAAAGACCCGAAGAAAAGGGCCGAGCAAGCAAGGGGGCAAGGCCAAACTCAAACTTCTTGGAGGGCAGACTGAGCCCCAGGCCGGGTCGCAACCTCCTGTTGTTGTGGCGCCCGGCACGGGCAAAATTGACGGGCAAAAGTTCAACAGCTTTCGCTTCCTCGCTCTCAACTTCACTGGGCTCTTTAATAAGCTGGCGGTCTTGCTCGCCCTGGCGGCCGCGGTGATAGTTGTCCCCGAGACCAAGCTTACGCAGCGAGGCATTGACGTCTGTCACAACCAGATCTTGCAATTCGGTTGGAGCGCTGTTTGGTCGGGGGCCGTGCCTGGGCCGGGAGTCTCATCCAAACACGGTGTTGGCATCTTTGGCGGGCCTGGCGTTCCGCTTGTTGACGAGGAGGTTCCAGAAGTGCTCCGCCCTTTCCACCAAAATGGTCGCCTCGCTTGCGGGCGTATTGCTAAGCACGGCACAGGCATGGGCATTGTGGGTGTCTATGCCAGTCCCTATGACGAGGCGGAAAATGAGAGGCTGTTCCGCCACCTTGTTGATTGCTATGGCGATTGCACTGAGCCGCGGGTTATCATGGGGGACTTCAACGTGCAATGGTCTCATAGTCCTGCGCTCGTGCAACTCTTCCACCAGGGCTGGCACTCTGCGAACCTTGCTGAGACCATCACCTGTCGTGTCAACTCCAAGGTCAAGGGGTCTGTCATTGACCACATCCTCTTCAACAGTGCGGCCAACAGAAGCTTTGCTGGCGGTGACGCAGGCAGGGAGTCTCCGGTGCCAACTCATTATCCGGTATGGGCCGACTTTCAGCTTCAGGTGCAATTGGACAGCTGGGAAACGTTGCAGCTCCCCAAACCATATGTGCACACCGCCTTTCCCTCCTTCCGCAGACCGACAGACGAGGGCACTTTGCCGCTGTGTCACCAAAGGCGAGAGAACTTCAAGCAGAAGCTTGAGGATGGCAACTTCTCAGAAGCATTCGAAGATTGGCACTGCATTGCAGAAGATGAGCTGGGCAGGCAAGCTTTGGACTTTCCCGACTACTACCCCCACCCTGACAAGCAGTACAGAGGTCGAGGTAGGGACATTTGCCTTTCCACCGTCAAGC
>CALGTP010000535.1 GCA_937902105.1 uncultured Actinomycetes bacterium | reverse complement strand
CTTTGCGACTAACCAATCGCAATAATTCGTCAGATCAAGACGGTAAGCCGACAAAGTATTTTTTGAACGACCTCGCTCAGCCAACATCCAGAGAAGAAATTCTTCAACTTCAAGGGGCAGCGATTCAGTTATATCCACAATGCTGATCTCAAGGTGCCGCTACATCAAGAGCGTTCAATCGGCGCTCTGCGAGTAACAAACCAATCGTTGATTTAGCGTCCGCAATCTCGCCGCTGACCACCATGCCGACAGCGAGCGCTAAAGGAATTTCAAAAACCTCCATATGGTCTTCTTCAGGTCCGTGGGCTTGGCGACCAACCTCTGTTAATCCGGTGGCAAGGTACACATGCAGAACTGAATCAGTCATCCCCGTTGAAGGATAAAAGCGATGCAAGAGTTCCATTTTTTCGGCAGAGAAACCCGTCTCTTCAATCAATTCACGAAGCGCAGTTTCTTCAGGCAATTCTCCAGGCACATCACGCATACCCGCAGGGACTTCAATAATCACTGCATTGAAAGCCGCACGAAACTGCTTGACCAAGATCACCTGTGGCACACCTTGA
The DNA here is from genome assembly GCA_937902105.1 of uncultured Actinomycetes bacterium. Lineage (GTDB taxonomy): Bacteria > Actinomycetota > Acidimicrobiia > Acidimicrobiales > Ilumatobacteraceae > Casp-actino8. The sequence goes on along the minus strand of CALGTP010000535.1, from coordinate 9,217 downwards.
TCGTCATAGCGGATGGGGACGACCGCAACGGCTCCCGGCGAGCGCACAATGTCACGGGTGAACGTTTCTCCATTCGGAGCCACAAACTCACCGACAACCACATTCCAGATATACCCAGAATGAATAAGCTGGTCTCCCAGATGTTGGAAAGAGCCCATGATCCGCTCAGGCGGAGCGTGCCTCTGAATGCTGTTCGTCGGTACCGATTGCCTCAGAGCGATGATGAGCGCGATATTCCAAAGCTGCACCAATCATCTCGCGAAATAGCGGGTGCGGCCGGTCTGGACGACTCTTGAACTCGGGATGAGCCTGCGTTCCCACCCAAAATGGGTGACCAGTTAGTTCAATAAACTCAACGAGACGCTTGTCTGGCGAGGTGCCGCTGCACACGAAACCAGCGGCCTCAAAGCGTGTGCGATATTGGCTATTGAACTCATAGCGATGGCGATGACGCTCACTCACTACTGCCTCGCCGTAAGCCTGCGCCACTTGAGAACCTGGTTGTAGAACCGCGTAATACGCACCGAGTCGCATCGTTCCACCTTTATCGGTGATGTCACGCTGATCATTCATAATGTCAATCACAGGATGTTTTGTCGTGGGATCAAATTCGGTGGAGTGAGCATCCGACATTCCAAGAACATGACGCGCATATTCAATTGTCATGACTTGCATACCGAGACACAGACCGAGACAAGGAAGATTGTTTTCACGAGCAAATCCGGCTGCCGCTATTTTTCCTTCGACACCACGAATACCAAATCCGCCAGGAATGACAATCCCATCAAGATCTGATAGTCGACCTTGAGCTAGCAGACCTTCCACTTCTTCGGCCTGAATCCAATCAATTTCTACATTTGCGCCGTGATGGAATCCGGCGTGTTTAATGCTTTCCGCAACCGACAAGTAAGCATCGTGCAGTTCGATGTACTTACCAATGAGTCCGATGCGCACAGGCTTGGTCGCGTCGTCAACCTTGTCAACAAGATCTTGCCATGATGACAAATCAATGGGAGCCTCAAGACGCAGAGTGTCGCAGATAACGGTGTCAAGACCTTCCTCATGCAGGACGAGGGGCAACTCATAAATATTTTGCACGTCAGCAGCATTGACAACGGCCCGCTCATCAACGTCACAGAGATTAGAAATCTTGCGTTTCAAACTCGCACTCAAAGGTTCTTCGCTGCGACAGACAATCACATCAGGCTGGATGCCACGGCTGCGTAATTCGGTGACTGAGTGTTGCGTGGGCTTGGTCTTTTGCTCACCAGATGGGCCAATAAAAGGCACCAAAGTAACATGGATGTAGCACACATTGTCCCGCCCCGCTTCCTTGCGGAACTGACGAATAGCCTCTAAAAACGGGAGAATTTCGATGTCGCCGACGGTTCCGCCAACTTCGGTGATGACGACATCAACATCTTCAGTCGCCATTCGCCGAATACGACGCTTGATCTCATCGGTGATGTGTGGAATGACTTGTACTGTTTTTCCGAGATAATCCCCACGACGTTCGGCTGCTAAGACAGCTTGATAAATTGAGCCGGTTGTGGCGTTCGAATTGCGCGAAAGATTTTCGTCAATGAAGCGTTCATAGTGCCCGAGGTCAAGGTCTGTTTCCCCACCGTCATCGGTGACAAAAACTTCGCCATGTTCAAAAGGGTTCATGGTGCCTGGATCAACGTTGATATACGGATCCAATTTTTGCATTGTGACTCGCAAGCCACGAAGTTTCAACAGTCGTCCAAGAGAAGAAGCGGTCAAACCCTTTCCTAAAGAACTGGCGACACCTCCAGTTACGAAGATGTGCTTAGGCATTTTGACCTCCCGTTTGGTACACCAACTACGGGATACAACCTTACATCTTTATGACCTCAATGCGCGCACCCTCAACAGGATTATGGAATTATTGATGAAGATTCTAAAAGTTCTTTGGCATGACGACGAGCGGCCGCACTGTCAGGACGACCCGACAACATACGCGCAATCTCGTCAACTCTGTGTGATCCCGCCACCGGAGTGGCACTGGCGATAGTGACCTCGCTACCCGATCGAGTCACGACTTCCTTGCTCACTGCAACTTGCTGGTCGGCTACTGCTGCCACTTGAGCAAGGTGAGTGACGACAAAGATCTGATGCATTTTTGCCAAACGCGCCAAACTAGCGGCCATTGAATTGGCTGCCGCTCCACCGATTCCCGCGTCCACTTCATCGAAAACGAGAACGGGTGGACCTTGAGTGAGGACCAAGCGAATCGCCAACATCGTGCGCGCCAATTCGCCGCCCGAGGCAATCTTGCTCAGCGGAGCGGGCGGTGTCCCAGGGTTGGCGGTCAACATCATCACGACCTCATCAGCGGGGTCGTCACCGGCGACCGTTATCTCCACCACTGCTCGTTCCATGGCGAGACCCCCAAGATGGGCGGTAATTGCCTTGCCGAGAGCGGGGGCAGCCGCTTGACGTACTTTGGCCACGGCTTTTGCGGCGTTGCGCTCGTTTCGAGCCACGGTCAGGCGTTGCTTCTCTAGGGCCTCGACTCTCACTTCAAATGATTCCAACTCTTCAAGGCGAGTCTGGGACTCATCTAGGTAGGCAAGCACTTCGGTCAGCGATTCGCCGTACTTGCGCCGCAATTCACGCAGACTTTGGCGTCTCTCGCGGACTTCGCTCAGACGCTCGGGATCGTCCTCACAGGCCTCCCCGATGTGGCGAATGCGCCCACTGGCATCGGCGATTTCGGCGATGAGGTCCCTCAGACGAATGACCTCGGCCTCAAACGGAGCCCTGTGTTGTAGCGCTGCGATGGCGCTCCCCAGCAGGTCAAGTGCGCCACCATCTTCATTAATCGCCTCGACACTGGCTTGGGCGGCGTGGCGATGAGCAGTGGCATCTGCCAAAACATCTTCTTCGATCTCCAGGCTCGTCTCTTCGGCGGGATCGCTGACGCCAGTACCGAGAATCTCTTCAACTTGGAATCGCAGGAGATCGATTTCGCGAGCGCGGACCCGGGTGTCGCCACCGAGGGCAGCTAAAGATGCATCAATTTCGGTAAGTCGGGCTCGGGCTTCACGCAAAGGCTGAAGATCGGTGTGCGCGAATTCGTCCAAGGCCGCCCTTTGCACGGAGGCCGAGAGCAAACTTTGGTGAGTATGTTGCCCGTGGAGGTCAACCAGTTTTTGCCCAAGTTCAGCCAATTGAGTGACAGTCGCCAGACGACCATTGACATAAGCGCGTGAACGGCCATCGGCCGGGACGACTCGACATAACACCACTTCTTCGTCATCTGTGACGAAACGACCCTCAACGCGAGTCTCAAGCGCTCCCGTGCGAATCCGTCCAGTATCGGCGCGCCCGCCTACCAAGAGACTGATCGCTTCCACCAACATCGTTTTTCCAGCACCAGTTTCGCCCGTGAAAACCGTCAGACCCGCGCCAAAGAGCAGATCAAGTCGATCGATAATCCCAAGATCTTCAATATGTAGTTCAAGCAACATAGATGTCCCGCAACCTAGTTCAGCGGTCTGACAAACCAAATTTTGATTTAAGAATCTGATGGAAACGCTGGGGTTTCATCCGCACAAATAACGCAGGCTGTGAGGATGCGGCACAACTGATTGACTCACCTGCGTGCAAAATCTGCACTTCTTGACCATCAACGGCCAATCCCACGGGTCGAGGTCCAACAACTTCAATGCGCACGACTTCGCGAGGTCCCAAAACTAACGAACGATCAAACAACATATGGGGAGCTAAAGGCGTCAACAGCAAGGCTTCCAACGTCGGCGAAACGACCGGGCCGCGAGCTGACAGCGAATAAGCCGTGGAGCCCGTCGGGGTTGCCACCAATAAACCATCGGCTTGAAAGGTGGTGAACGCAACCCCATCAATGCTCACCGCTAAACGTACGGTTTGACCAGTGTGCATCTTTTCAATCGACGCCTCATTGAGTGCCCGCCAGACAACGGGCGCACCATCTTGATGACTGCCCGTGACATCAAGCACGAGACGCTTTTCAATCTCATAATCGCCCGCACAAAATCTCTCCAATGAGGTCAGCATCTGTTCGGGTTCTACTTCGGCTAAGTAGCCCAAGTGACCAACATTGATTCCAAGGACGGGGACCTGCGCCCCATTCAACATTGTCACGCAACGCAACATGGTGCCATCACCGCCGACACTCAGCACCAGATCGGCACCAGGTGTGGGATCGTCGAGAATTGTGATGTCAGCAAGACCTAAAGCGTCGGCGTCATCGGGATAAGCAAGTGCTTGGTGATCATGGGCGAGCAACCATTCGACAGCGCGACGCGCCACCGTTGAGGCCTCGGGACGTTCCGAATGACCGACGATCACGACCTTGAGGCGGGTTGAGGCGCGAATAGTCATCCTGACATCTTCGCACGCACGGTGGCATGTAACAGGAACTCTTTATTACCCTCTGCCCCAGTTAACGGCGAAAGCATCACCCCGTGAACCTGCGCCCCAGCCTGTTCACATGATTCCCGAACAGCCAAACACGCCGCTTCGTGCAAATCTGGATCAGAAATGATTCCCCGACCCTTGGAAACCTCGCGCCGACCGACCTCAAATTGTGGCTTTACCAATAACACCAAGTCACTCCCTGTTTCACACACCCCCACCAAAGCAGGCACGACAAGTGTGAGCGAAATGAAAGACAAATCGGCGACGACGCAGGTGACTCGACCACCGATGTCATCAGCAGTCATCTCGCGCACGTTGAAACGCTCGATCACCGTGACACGCTCATCATCGCGGATCTTGGGATGCAACTGCCCGTGCCCCACATCAAGAGCAATCACATGGCCTGCTCCACGCTGCAATAAGCAGTCGCTAAAGCCGCCCGTTGACGCCCCAGCATCCAAGACCCGACGCCCCGTGATGTCTATGCCGTAGCCCTCAAGCGCTCCGTCAAGTTTTTCTCCGCCACGACTCACAAAACGCGCTGGTGGTCCACTCACGAGAACGGCATCACTGGGATCCACTTGATGAGCGACCTTCGATGCCACGGCACCATTGACTAAAACTCTGCCAGCCTCAATCAGATCTGCGGCTTCTCTGCGACTCACGACTAACTGTCGTCGCACAAGTTCGGCATCGAGTCGTTGACGACGCGACATGGTTATTTAGTCGGGGCCTTCTTGGCGGGTTCTTTCTTGGCAGTGACTTTCTTAGTAGCGACCTTCTTCACTGGCGCTTTTTTCGCAGCGGCTTTCTTCACAGGCGCTTTCTTCGCAGGTGCAGCCCCCGACAGTTGTTCAATCTTCTTTTCTAACATTGCAAGTCGGGTATTCACCTCGCCTAATTGTTTTGCAACTTCTCGCTCTACAGCCGCCGAGAAATACTGAGATGATTTACTTTTCGCTTGCATCATCTCGCTGACGATTTTTTCGGCCTGGCGACGACCCTGATCACCGACCTTGATTATCTCCTTGACGAGTTTTTCCGTGGCCTGAGGAGTCATGGGCGACATGGACTCAATCAGCTTTTTTATTGACTCCATCGTGCTCGGTTTCTTTGCCATGTCCTAAGCGTACTCATTGTCTCGCAAAGCCGAGATTCGTAGTCAGTGACTTTTACAGCACTTCGTCAGCAACTGCTGACAGATCGGCAACATCAAAGTCAAGAGTGACCCCAGCAAAGAATTCCCTATCAGTCGCTGGCGACATTGACGCCAGGGTGACTCCCGATCGCACCAAAGCAAAACGACAGCCCAGTGTGTGTGCAAATTTACCGTCGGTTGAGAGTCGATCACCGACCATAATGGCCGACTGATCAACAGTGCCGAGAAGTTCGGTGACAACATCGGCCATGGCCTGATGTGGCTTACCAGCGATCAGCGGTTGCACGCCCGATGCAGTGGCAATGGCCGCGAGAATGCTTCCGCCGCCCGGAATGGGGCCACTCGGCGTCGGGTACGTGGCATCGTCATTGGTGCCAACGAGAAGCGCCCCGCGACTGATTGCCAAAGACGCGCGGCGCATGACCTCATAATCAAACCAGCGATGAAAACCAACCATCACGATGTCAATGCCGTGCAGAATCTCGTCATTCTCACTTGCCAAGCAATCGGCATACCGCACGATGTCCGCTCCCACGTGTTGCAGTGCTTGCTCAATCCCCGGACCACCACAGACCAGTACTCTTTGACCCGCTTGCACCAAACTTGCCCCCGCCATGGCAGAGGTGGCGATATCGCCAGCAGCGCTGATACCAACATCGGCGAGGGCCGCAACTTGTTCTTCTTGAGTTGACCAAGAATTGTTAGTCACGAACAAGACTCGATGGCCGGCTTGACGAAATCTCTCAACCGCCTCAGCCGAACCTGCGATGCCCTGATGAGCCAACCAAATCACACCGTCAAGGTCGCAGAGAATCGGAAATTTATGAAAATTACGCATCGCTATGCGATCTTGCCATGTCTCAGTCCCGCCACACATGGCATTGTAGAGGGGTGCCCCGTTTTGAACCCTTTCGCGCTCTGCGTTATCCAGTTTCGCCCAGCCAACCAGAGTTGCTGAGCCAGGTTGCTGCTCCGCCATACGACGTGTTGTCCTCGACGGATATCGCCACCCTCAATGCCTCACACCCGCACAACATTGTGCATATTGATGTTCCCTTAGAAGACGATGGCCCAGGTCGCTATGAGCAGGCGGGACGAGTTTTACAGAGTTGGGTTCAACAAGGTGTCTTGGTCCGCGATGAGACTGCTTCGTTCACTATTTATCGGATGACATTTACCGACGAAGCCGGAGTCGAACGTACAACGGTCGGGGTCATCGGTGCTTTGGAGGTCGTTGATGAAGGTGCGGGTGGAGTTCTCCCCCACGAACGCACTACCCCTAAAGCAAAAACAGATCGACTTGATTTGACGCGCTCCACGCTGGCCAACCTGTCACCAGTGTGGGGACTTTCCCTGACTCCTGGGCTCACCGAATTGTTACGCGCACCCGGACAACTTGTGGGTTCAATGACGACAGAAGGCGTGCTTCATACCGTTGAACGCGTTGATGATCCACGACGGGTGGCCGACATTTCGGCTGCTGTGGCTTCTCACGAAGTCGTTATTGCGGACGGGCATCACCGTTACGCCATTAGTCGTACATTTCGCGATGAACAGCGCGTCACCGATACGGGCAGTCATGGTTCGGCCGAACTGACGATGACTTATGTTGGTGAACTTATTGAAGAGCAACTCAGCGTGGAAGCAATCCATCGGCTGTATTCAGAGATTTCGTACGAGAACCTTCGGCAAGCTTTAGAAAAGTATTTCGTGCTCTCCCCCTCACTGGCGGTCACCCCAACTATCACTCATGAGATGCAAGAGCGCGGAGCGTTAGTACTAGTCAATATGGATGGAACGGGCCAGTTCATGGTGCCTCGAGCAGAGATGTTTGTTGGCGTGCGCGATCTTGATGGGGCACGGCTCGAACATTGCCTCGATGACGTGTCCCATGAAGTCACCTATCAACACGGAGTGAGTCACATCGTCGACATTGTCGCGGCAAACCAAGCCAATGCAGGTGTACTCATCCGGCCAGTGACTGTGGCCGAGATTCGCCGCACCGCCGACGAAGGTCTATTGATGCCCCCGAAATCAACTTTCTTTACGCCGAAGTTGCGCACCGGTTTGGTGCTGCGACCGCTCGACTGAACCTACATTCGCCTCAGGTGTTGGAGGCGTCGCAGATTTCTTGAATCGTGGAATCAAAAACCATATTGAACTCAGCCTCACTCTGCTGAGCCGAAAGTCCTTCAGTCAGAGCGCGCGAGAAACTGGCGATGACACCATGGTTATTGCTCAAGCGACGGTTGGATTCTTCACGGCTGTAGCCACCAGAGAGAGCCACGACACGCAAAACGCTCGGGTGCCGTACGAGTTCAAGATAGAAATCGTCCACTTCGGGCAGCGTCAACTTCAAGAGCACGGGCTGATCCGCGCTTTGTGCATCAAGTTCGCGTAACAAGGCAGCCTTCAATATGATTTCTGCTGCGCCTTTGCTAGTGCTGTTGATATCAACTTCGGGTTCAATGATCGGCACCAAACCGGCTGCCAAGATCTGGCGGCCAAATGCGAACTGCTGAGCAACAACGGCGTCGATTCCGACCTGATTAGCGGATTTGATGACCGAACGCATCTTGGTTCCGAAAATTCCCTTACTGGCGCCTTTGGCCAACAGGGCATCAAGATCAGGCATCGGCTTCATGACTTGCACCCCATCAAGTTCGTCAGCGAGACCTTTATCAATTTTGAGAAAAGGTACAACACCTTTTTTGTTCCAGAGATATTCCGCGCTGCCAAGACCGTCGATATCACGATCCATGGTGCCTTCAAAAAGGATGGCTCCCAAGATTCGCCGACCACTGAAGGCTGGACTAGTGACCATGCGAGTGCGCATGGCGTGAATCAGATCAAACATCTCGGCATCACCGGAGTACGCGGATTCAGCGATGCCATACAAGCTGAGTGCCTTGGGTGAACTTCCGCCGCTTTGATCTAAGGCAGCGATGAAACCTTCACCATCTCGCATTCGAGCCAACTGTTCTTGGTGCATTTTCGCTTAACCCTTCATGTAGAACTACGCCACCTGCGGGGCGACCGACCCTGTCAGCGTAGTTCAGCGCGCAGAGGTCATCCCAACGCGTCAGAGGGCTTTTAGACGATCCGAAACATCGGCGAATTCGGTGTCATGTAACGCCACACGCTGAAAAAACTCCCGCGCCTTTTGCACATTGCCGGCACGGTCATACAAGTCCCCCAGCACATACCACTGCTTGAGATGGTGCTCATGAACACGCCGCGGGATCTCGACGACACGCAACATTAAGTCAATAGCATCTTTCAATTCGCCGCGGTCAGCCAATGAACCGGCCACAACCATGCGGCCTTCGGCCATGACTTCTGGTGACGGCGATAGTTCTTTGAGTTCAGCCCACACCGCATCACAATCGCTCCAACGGCGTTGAGCGCGATAGCAATCGGCTAAAACAGGCATATCTTCGGTGCGGATGCGCAATGATCGCGCCAATTCCAAGGCTGCCGTTGCATCGCGCCATTGACCCATGCGATAACTCGCAAGACCGATCACTTCGTGCACTGCTGCCACACCCGAAAGTTCTTTAGTCAACGACTTAGCAATGCGCTTGGCTTCCGAATAGCGCTCACGTTCAAGCGCAACCTGAGCGAGTTTCAAGCGCT
>CALGTP010000534.1 GCA_937902105.1 uncultured Actinomycetes bacterium | reverse complement strand
GACTGTTTTTACAATTTTCAGATTCAGAAGTTGGCTAGTTGGTTTAGTACTGGGGACTGGTTTTCTGTTGAGGAACTTTTGGATTTAAACCTCATGGTTGATCAGATCTGGGATGACCATAGTCAAAAATACACCCCGGTAGGACCACATGAAACTCTCACAGCTTGTTTCTGTGGTATATGCATGGGGTGGTCATGGGCTTTACACTTTGCTAATGAAATCGTTGTTCATCAATCCACTTTTGCAAATGGCCATAGTGATTCTGATCTTATTCGCGATAAACAGCCAGTGCCTTCCATTTTTCCAGACAGACCCATTGTTGGGGTGTATGTCGACAATATCCAAGTTATAGGAGGCACTGCAGCTGATACACAAGCCCGCATGCTCACCATCTCTAGCAGGTTCGACGAGCTGGGCATCCCATTTACCGTCTCAGGAAAAGAAATTCTTGGGGAGCTCCATTCGTTAGGGCTTGTTTTTCGTTTTGAAGAAACACAGCACACCTTGAACCAAACTCGTATCAGAGCTTGGAAACTTTACCTCGCCACTAAGGCCCTATGTAAAAGAGGGCGTATAAAGGGCGAAGTTCTAAGGGTTTGGGCCGGTCATGTTGTGAACTTCTTTCAAATAGCCAAACTCGGACTTTCCTGTTTGCATGCTACCTACAAATTTATAGAGTTTGCATTGGGGAAACGCACAAGAGTTTGGGGGTCGGTGCGGCATGAGATGAAGTTGGCATTAGGACTATTCTTCATCTGCGAATGTGATTTGAGCGCGGCAGTTTCGGAGGAGGCATATATCGGGGACTCCTCGACCTATGGCTACTCCCTCATGGTCAGTCGGGTCACGTCCGCTGAGGTCAGAGAGGAGATCAGATTCAAAGAGAAGTGGCGTTTCCAGCGAAGACACTGTATTGCTCCGTCTACTATGGTATCTCCAGACCAGTACGCAGCATACGGGCGGCTTTCACCCTTGGGTGGACACACATCGCCCTATGAACCAATTACCAATTTAGCTGACCTCTCTGTGCGCGGTTACCGGTCCCATGCCGGACTGGGAGCCAGCACGAAATTTGGGAAACAGTTGAGTCAGCAAGCGTCCAAGAACATGAAGTCAGAGCCGCCCCGACAGATGTCGAGCCGGGCCGACGACGGAGAGCTCATCGAGATCCCCAACGCCATACCAATTGTGCACAGCCGGTGGTCAGTCCTGGAACGCTGGAAACTTCTAGTTGCCAGGCCATGGAAGCATCCGGAAGTACACATCAACATCAAAGAAGCCAAAGTATGTGTGATGGGTTTGAGACGCAGCTGCCGTACGGTTGACAACATGGGTAAAATAGTCTTCACATTGTCGGACAATCTGGTCTCGGTCTTGTGCTTCGACAAAGGTAGGAGCAGATCGTGGCAGCTTAATTTGGAGTGCCGACGTGCAGCCGCTTACACATTCGCCTGCAGGATCAAGTGGAAGAACCGCCATATCACTACTGACAAAAACGTATCCGATGCCAGCTCTCGATGGTTTGATCCGAGAGGTGCAGACACCCGGCCCAAGCAGGCCTACTCCGTTCCGGAAACACAGCAGAAGTCTCAGAAGCCCCTTGCGTCTAAGGAAGTGCGCCGGCCTCCGGTAGCACTGGCACATAGCCATTTTGGCTCCGCCAGTCACAGCCTTAGAAGCAAAGGACCGAAGCTCAACTTTTATGTGGATCCACCTCGGATGTCAGTGCCCCTCCCAAAAGGGATCGTCGCCCCTCGGTACACACTCGAACTGTTTGGGGGCTCGTGCCGTTTGACAAGCGCACTGCATGACATTGGTATGCGAGTACTACCTGGTATAGAAATTTTCACTGGCGTTCATCATGACTTGACGCGACGATGTGTTCAGGATGCTATTATTCAATTGCTTCACAGTGGTCTCATTTGGTACGTTCATATGGGGACCCCTTGTTGTATTTGGAGCCGGGCACGTCACAATATTGTAAACATGGAACGGGCCAGAACCAAAGAGTTGGTAGGAGTAACACTTGCCATCTTCTCTGCTCGGGTTGCTCGCTTGATGCAAGGTATGGGTTTGTATTGGTCAATTGAAAATCCGAGGAATAGTCGTCTTTGGGATTTTCACCCCATCAATGCCTTGTTCAGACTGCCAAACGTACAATTCATATCATGGGACATGTGTGAATACGGAGTGCCCTATAAGAAGCCTACCGGGCTCCTGACCAACTTTCCTGCTCTAGCCTTTTTGTCTCAGAGATGCAGTCACCGGAGTTCCCATCCGCAGCTCAGAGGAACCGAGCGAGTTGAGGAAGGAGGTCGAACCGTGACACGCAACAGGACAGCAGGAGCTGGCGTCTACCCGTGGGCGCTGGTAGAGAAGTGGGCCGAAGCAGTGACGACAGCAGCGCCGGCCGGAGCACGAGGAGAAGCTCAAGCAGAAGTTCTGGACTTTGTGGAGACGCAGCTGCTGACAGCAGCAGAGACGCGGACTGGTCACCACAGCGGGCCCGAGTGGCCCGGTGACCCCAAGCATGTTGGCGCAGCCGATCACTACACCTCGAGGTCAGGGCAGAGGCCGCTCAGCTCGAGGACGAGGACGGGGGATATCCCGGAAGCCAGCCACTACGGCGACCGGGGCCTCCGGCCTGGTGAAGAATCCGGCAGCAGCGCCCAACCAGATTGCGCAATTGATCCAGCAGCAGATAAGAGGCGCGACAGTGACTGCCTCGACCCTGCATATGCTGGAGCTGCAGCTAGCATCAGACGCGGCATCATCTTCGGGCAGCACAGCAACCTCGAGGCCGATGCAATCCGGCGCAGGTGGGCCAGGGGCACCGAGTGCAGCGACGCGCTCGGCCGCTCGGATCACTGATCGTGGGCATGTTACGGCATCCTCGGTCCGGCTGAAACAATCGGCACTTGGAGACCTCACGATGCCCCTGGGCCGTCGACTTCGATCGCAGGAAGTCCAACCGACCACGCTGCTCCGGTACAGTCTGCGAATTGAAAGCGCAGAAAGCTGGTTTGTAATACACCAGATCAAACACAGTACACACGTGGATGTTGACCAGCC
>CALGTP010000533.1 GCA_937902105.1 uncultured Actinomycetes bacterium | reverse complement strand
CCATCAGCGAAGAAGCAGCGCGGCGAGGGCTCGTTGCGCGATTGAGCGCGTCTTCAATCGTGATTGAGCGCCTTCGCGCGCGCGCTCAGCCGGGAGCATGCGCAGTAGCTTGTGAGTGCTGTGGTGGGCTCCTTCCCTGTGCATGTGCCTGTGTGCCGTTCTGCCTTGCCTGGTGTGCCTTCTGCCTGTGTGAGGCTGTGTGTGGCCCTGTTCAATTTCGTCATGTTCACTTGCGCTCTGGCAGCCCGGACGCCGTGTGTGCGCGCTATGGCAGCCCGGACGCCTTGTGCGCGCGGTGGTTTTCTTTCAGTGTGCTTTTCCTTGGGCCGATGGTCGTAACCACAATAGTCTCATGTGAGATCTCGCATGAGACTGCACTGCGTTGTGGTTTCGCATTGGGTCTCTTTTGTGGCGAATGGCGGCGACCTTTGGTTCGGAGGCCCCTACCGTCGGCGCGGCGGCGCCGCCACCGGAGGACGTCCTTGGATCGAAGCGCTCAGAGGCCGACCGTAAGCAGCGGCAGCGCGAATACCAAGCTGCCCATCTGAAGAAGAAGAAGGAGGAGACGGAAGAAGCCGCCCGAGAACTCACTGTCTTACGCGAGGAGAGGGTGCTCATTGCGCGGAGTTTGGTCAGCGCTTTAGACTCTGATGATAGGCCTTTGAATTTGGGGTCCTTCAACCTGCCAACGATCGCGCAGGTGGTCGCCGGCAAGCTCATCCTTTCACGCAGTGCAGGGCCCTGTGTCGCTGGTGCGTGTGCGCCTTGCCCTGTCAAGCCCAAGCCGCCCAGCACCGTGCGCCTTGCCCTGTGTCAAGCCCAAGCCGCCCAGCACCACTTCCTGCCATGCCGGCCGAACTGACCAGCGCCGCGTACCACCTCCTTCCATGCCAGCCCAAGGACCCGCGCCAGCACCGCCGCCAGCACCGCCTCCGGCACATGGCCCAGTGCTTGGCAACTGGCCCACGATCGTGCCCGTGCAGCTCACCGTGCTACTGAAGACCATCCGGGAGAAACTGCCACTAGCTCATCTGCTTCAAGTAGCTCATGATGAGTTGCGGGTCCGGTGGGACGAGGAAAACCTTGGACACATCGACATCACGTCCAATACCCAGAACGAGGTCGTCGTGCAGGATATCTGTGCCGAGCTCAAGCGGGAGTTGGGCATCCCGTGCGACGATTCGAGGTGTGCCTTGGCGGCAGAGGTGCTGAACATCAATTCTCAGGCTGCCATTGGGGCGTACTTGTACTTGAGGCTGACCAAGGCTCACGGGCACTGCATGGGCGTACTCAACCTGCTCATCGGCGGCATGAAGACGTGGCGGCTGTGGAAGCCCGGACAGTACTCGGTTGAACGCGATGTTGACGAGTGCATCGTCCAAAGGGAAGGTGATCTGCTCTGGCTACCGCCTGGGTGGTACCACGAGGTGGTCACGACTGGCGTAGAACATATGGATACGAGCCCTAACAGATTTCTGAACAAGCGAGGTGGAGCTGCATACAGCATCACGTTTTGGCATGTGCCCGCGGAGTTGCGGGCGCAGACTGTTCTCACATTCGCATTAAGCATGAGTGAAGAGAAGCAGATGCCTCCTGGGCCTGGTACGGTAACTGCTCTTATGAAGCAGAAGTTGTACGATATCTTTGTAGACAGTCCCGTGAAGACGTCTTAGGTGTTAGGATCGGCTGACACCTGACTGACGTCTTCAGACTTCACGGACTGCGAGCCGGTGGAGGGGTGAGCGCGGGGCGGGACCGTGAAATAACTGA
>CALGTP010000532.1 GCA_937902105.1 uncultured Actinomycetes bacterium | reverse complement strand
CCTTCATACGTGCCTTCAAAACGCTGTAGCAGTGCTGTTCGAAATTCATCGAGAACCGTTCTGTCAGCACACGCGATTATAAAATCATCGATATGAGCAGTGATTAGAATGACGTGGCCCTCCTTGACAACGGTCCACATACTGCGCTCAAACCCTACCAATTTGCATCCCTGACTTTTGAGATATGCACTCATAGTGTGATGCCAAGCTCGAGCGGCACTTGGCATACCGTAAAGAGGTCTGCGCAGCTGATAGACATAATTGGGGTCCTCATCATAGCCTGGGGGAGCAGAGATATAAACCTTCCCATTATAGCCGTCTCCCGGGAGCAAATCACCTTGAACGAATGCCTGACTGATGTCCACGTGGTCACAATGCATATTATTTTGTGTCGCAAGGGCGAGAATCATGCGGAATCCGCTGGCATGCGGGACCGGGCTGAAAGCGTCCTCAAAATCTCCCCGTCCCTGTTCATCCTTTCGATGCATATGCTGACCTTGGACAACGAGACGCACCTTGCACTTTTCGAATTTCCCTTGCTTACGCTTAATTTTATAGTGAAAGCGAGTGGAGAAGATTTTGTCTTGGGCAGTCAGAGTCGATCTGTGGACGCGTATCCAGCATTTTCTGCGCGTCAGGCCTTCCATCTCCAATTTCTCCGCTGTGATCCATGTGTCTTTAATAGGGCTGCGAAGCATTTGACCGCGATGTTTGGGGTCCTGCATGCCCCGTGTGTACCCTTTTGGAGCATTGGCGGATTCATGCTCCTCCCCCTCAGCAAGAGAATGTAAGTGGGCAAGGCTACGTTCAGAAATCTCCATGCCTGAGGTAGCCAATTTGTCAGCCGCAAAACGTTCACCTCCAGAATACGATGCCAAAGCAGCAAGAGCAGACGCTGTAGTGTGCGAATTTGAAGGTATCGCCACGCCCAAATCACGCCAAGTGACAGCATGCGGGAATTGGGCTTTCACGGCGGTAAGGAGACTAAAATCGGCCCCTTGTGCAGGCCCATTCTTCGGTTCTAGGCTTTTTGGATATAGTTGAATCTGCTTGCCTGCGTGCGAAGGAGGCGAAAGAAATTCCACCCATACTGTGGCCTTTTCACGTGTCTGCTTCTGTGCCTTCACAGCTATCACTATCATCTCTCCCTTTGGAGTGGGCATGCCTGCTGGATTGTAATGCACTGGCAGTGTGACTGGGAATTTGTGAGTGACAAACGCATGCGCCAGCGAAAGTTCCGGCATTTCTGACATTGGGATATCAATGCAATCTTTTGCTGCAGGGATCTGTTTAGATGCAAGAGCTGGTTTAGCACCTTTTCTCGAGGAATGTTTGGCGTCAGCTTGCTGCGGAGTGGCGGAAAGGATTAGATCATTTTGTTTGGCTCTTTCTGCCGCTTGAGATTGAGACCGAGTAATGACATGAGTTTGCAGCTGGTCCGCAATGAGCTGGTCGTCAGCTTCATCTTCCACACGCATTTTCGCCAATTCCTTCCGTAGAGTGTCCGGCGAGCGTGTTAAGCACGTAGGGTCCCGAAAGGGATATTCGTCAGGATATGACTTAAAATCTTTGACCGAAAGCTCAGTACGTGATGCGAGATCAAACATACGTATAGTAGGCGTTTGCGAATCGGCATGCAAGTATATGCCCTCAACGAATCGATCTCCAAAACTTCCGTTCACAACGCGGCTGTGTTCGCGAGGCAACGTAGACACGACGCGGCTTCCAAAAGGAATAGCTACCGTGTCGCGCGTGCCAGCAAATGCAGGTTGCATACGTTCATGCGCTGTCGAGCACTTTCCCGACGTATCTTCAGAATACCATAGATAATTCTTCTTGTGCACAAAGTCGGTTGTAGCTTGTGGCCAAAACCGCGTGGGGACGTTAGCAGTCAACATAGCAACGCGACTGTGTTGCTTGACGTAACCTATAGCACCTTCCACTCGTGCCTGCATAGTGTGATTGTATGCTACTACTGTTTGTAGGATGATGTTATTTTGAACGCAGTATTCCACCATATCGTTGCTTACGAATTCCTTTGCGCCATCCACACGTAAATATCTCGGGCGTTTTCCCGTTGTGTTGATGTAAGCCCGCAGTAAATCAACTGGATTGTGGCGACTTTTGGTGTTGAAATTCGCAAGATATTCAGTGTCCTTATCCACCACGAGAAGGAAATAGCGTTCGCCGTTGCAGCCTAGAGAGCACGCATCCGCCCAATCTATTCTCAAGTCAGTGCCTGCTGGTGAGCAATTTGGCTTTCGCGCTTCTTTAGTGCCCAATTCTGCTACGCATGCTTCGAGATCAGCGAACTGGGTTGCTAGCTCTGTCATTATTGATCCCTGCTCCATGGCGCTCTTGAAAGGGCGCAATGCCGTACCTTCTGGCGGTGCCGAAGTGACCTCATGCTCGTTGGCCAAGGTTTGCGTAATGTGCATGTGTGGAGATATCGGATCCACAATAGTAGACAAAATTAGCTCATCTCCCCCTGGCTGCTTAGCCGATTTGCAATAATAAGAAGCCCGCCCAAGATTCGCTTCACAATACTTGCACCTGTGTGCATGCA
Source organism: uncultured Actinomycetes bacterium (assembly GCA_937902105.1). Taxonomy (GTDB): domain Bacteria; phylum Actinomycetota; class Acidimicrobiia; order Acidimicrobiales; family Ilumatobacteraceae; genus Casp-actino8. The sequence continues at coordinate 2,098 of CALGTP010000532.1, read as the reverse complement.
GATAGCGTTGCAAGTGCTTAATAGGAATACCTGCCGCTTTGAGGTCCTTCACCAGACTAGTCGGGTTTCGATGTCCGTGTGCCTCGTGCAGAATAGCAGCTTCCTTCTGCCGTCTGCACATGAGCTCAAATTTTCGCTGATCTTCTTCGCCCCTTTGCGTTAGACGCGCTATTTCAGGCTTTTCGGGGGCTTGATGTTCTGCAAGTATGGAAAAAGTATTCAGAGTCGCATGATGTGCAAGCGTTGTCAGTTTCTGGCGTTCTGACGAGAATTGCGGTCTGGGCAAGCGCCACGTTTCCTCTTCATATTCCATAAATACGGTGCGAGAATCCGGTCCAGGAGTGATGATTTTTCCTCCATACTTTGGGTATACAGCTATGTCCACTCCGTCAGTGTGCGCTTCAACAGGAACTCGGAAAGACACATCGAATCCGTCTTCCTTGAGCCGCCCAACAGGAATGAGGCTGTCTGTTAGCGTGGGATCGCTGACAGATTCGTCCGGCACAACGAGAGTAAAAGGCCGCCCATTCACGTCAACGGTCTCGCACCCCATTATGATGCCAGGAAGAGTCTTCGCATGTCCCAAAGCTCCAATCATCTTGTGATTTTTGCCCGTTGACGCTATGATTTCAGACGAGTATTTCGCGGCTCCTCGCTGGGCACCTGTATCTACGACGGCTCCCTTGTCAGAGGCAAGATCTGGTAATATTCTGCATTGAGCTTGATATAAATGTATCACCTTTTCTCCATGTTTTGCCAACCCCAGGCGCAAATACGGAGGGAGGACAGGGGCTACGGTGATGCACGTGCGCTCGGCTAGTGGCTCATCGACATGCGGCAGGTCGTAACGATAGTCCCCAAAAACCTCGGAGACACTTTGGATGACAAATCGGGATTGCGGGATGAAGTGAGAGGCGTGTGAGAAGACACCAGGCAATTTTCATCGTTTTCTTCGTCAGAAACCGCCTCGTCCTCACTCACATCTACCGCCCCCTGAAAGCGCCGCGCCGCCCTTTCCCTGTTCGCCTTCTCGATCTCTGCTCTCTTGTTTGCGAGCTCTTTTTGCGCATCAGGATCCCCTTTGGGGCATGTTGACGGCTTACATCCCACTTGCCCGCAACAGAGACATTTCCATGAGGGCGTCTCTAGTGCTCCTCTTGCACCGCGCCCTCGACTGCGTCCTCCGCCGCGTGCTCGCCCGCGAGCACCCCCACGGGGGGGGAAGCCTGCTGCTGGAGCTTGCTTGTCTGGCGGAGGCTTGTCGGGCGGCTTGTCAGGCGGCTTTCCCCCGGCCGTTTCCAACTTGCGCAGCCTTGTCTTCAACTCTGCCATCTCGTTGGCGGTGTTGCCCTTGGTGGGGTTTCCCTTGGGAGGCACTTCCTGCAGACCACGGCTTTGAAGTGCTAGTTGCAGCTTGACGCCAAATTCTTGCATCTGCACCAAAGTGAGAGGTCCAAGTTGGCCAGCTTTGTCCAGTTCTTGTTCAACAGCATCAAGTACTCCGCGGTAGGCCTCTTGGTATCGTTGTGGTCCCTCCGCGGCACCTTTGATCAAAAAGGCATGGAGTTGCGTCGCCATCATGATTTCAGCCACCTGCTCAGCGCTCGCAGGTCGCAACGCCATAAGATGGGCCTTTGCGTCCAGCAGCTGTTTTTCAAACGCCGCAAAGGAGACACTCGATGGGTCTGGCGGAGTGCAGAGTGCTTGGAAAGAGGCCTTGCCTGAACCGCCTCGTTTTGCCATCACAGTAAAGATGTCTATAATTAGTTGAATGCATGTAAGAGGGATGATGCACGTCGCGTAACTGGCCGGGAACTTGTTTAGGGCGTCAATCTCAGTCTGGACGTACTCCTTGTTCTTGATGTGGCTGAGAAGGGTTTTGTCTTTGACTGCCTCAAGCAACCCGTCACGCATGAGCGTGTTGATCCTCATCAGCAGCGTATACTTCTTCCTTGCCCTCTTAGCGGCGCGTTCTGCAGCGCCTGCGCCGGTGGTGGCGTCAATCTTGTCCTTGACGTACTGCGTGTTGAATTCTGCTTCCAATTCTTCTACGGCCTCCACGAGATCGGTGTCAGTCTGCATCCAATTGTCTTGCGTC
>CALGTP010000531.1 GCA_937902105.1 uncultured Actinomycetes bacterium | reverse complement strand
TAGCCCTTGTCGAAGCGCATACCTTCAACGAGATCCATCTCCATACCGAAGGTCTGACTTTCTTCGACGGTGATCACTCCGTCTTTGCCAACCTTGTCAATGGCGTCTGAAATCATCGTGCCGATTTCAGTATCAGCAGCCGAAATTGAAGCAACCTGAGCGATCTGCTCTTTGTTGTCAACTTCTTTAGAGAGTTCTTTGATGGAAGCCAAAGCAGCCACAACGGCGGCTTCGATGCCCTTCTTGAGGCTCATTGGGTTCGCACCAGCAGCCACGTTGCGCAAACCTTCGCGCACCATTGCCCAAGCCAACACCGTGGCTGTCGTCGTGCCGTCACCGGCTACGTCATCGGTCTTCTTGGCGACTTCTTTGACTAGTTCGGCGCCAATCTTTTCGTAAGGATCCTCAAGATCAATTTCCTTGGCGATGGATACGCCGTCATTGGTGATCGTGGGGGCGCCCCACTTCTTTTCCAAAACAACGTTGCGACCTTTTGGTCCAAGCGTGACGCGCACTGCGTCAGCAAGCTTGTTCATACCAGCTTCTAGACCTCTGCGGGCCTGCTCATCGAATGCAATCAACTTCGCCATGTGGATCTCCTTGAGGGGCGTTTGGGTTACGGATATTAAATCTGGACTCGCTCGCACTGACTCCGAACAAGTGCTAGCACTCTACGGGGGCGAGTGCTAATGCGACAACCGAACACCCGACTTTGACCCCTTAAATTGCTCTTCCGCTCAGGTAATCCGTTGCTGGTAGGGCATAAAACGCTTCCTCGGTTTATCCTGCGATATGCATGTTGTCGTTGTCGGAGGTGGGGTTGCTGGTTTATCCACAGCCCTAAAATTGAGCCGAGCAGGCCATCAAGTCACGGTTTTGGAGCGAGACGACACTCCGATGCCCGAGAATGCCGATGCTGCCTTCGATTGGGATAGGCGCGGAGCGCCACAGGTTCGCCATAGCCACGCCTTTTTAGCGCGTCTGGTTTCTTTACTCCGACAGAACGAACCAGACGTTCTCGAGAAATTGTTTGAGGCGGGAGCAACCGAAATCAAGTTTGGTGATGATCTTCCACCAACGATGGTCGGCTTTGTACCTGAAGCTGAAGATGCCGAATTAAGCATGCTCACCTGCCGACGCACGACCTTTGAGTGGGTGCTGCGCCGTGTCGTACTTGATGAGGGTCGCGTCATTTTCAAGACTGGTGTCGGGGTTAATGGCTTCACCCACACGATTGATGACGCTTCAGGCCGCAAACAAATCACTGGCGTCACTTTGGAGAACGGCTCCACTCTCGCTGGCGATCTCGTGGTCGTGGCCGGTGGTCGCCGTTCGTCAGTACCCGATTGGCTGAATGACATCGGTGCGGGACCCGTTCAAGAAGAAGTTGAAGAAACCGGCATCGTTTATGCCTCGCGTTTTTATCGCTTGCAACCGGGCGCCATGTATCCCCCGCGCAGTGGTCCGATCGGTGGAGATCTCGGCTACATCAAATACGGAGTGTTCGTCGGAGATAACAACACTTTTTCAATCACGCTCGCGACACCCACCGCTGACAACGAGTTGCGCACGAAATTGTCTGATCCTTCAGTCTTTGATGAAGCGGCCCGCAAACTTGTGGCCACTGCTCCATATCTCGATGGTCGTGCCACGGCGTTATCTGATGAGGTGTACACCATGGCCGGCTTGTTGAATCGTCAACGCCATTATGTCGTCGATGGCATTCCACTGGTGTTGGGGATGTTGCCTGTGGGAGATGCCGTGATCTGCACCAACCCGCTCTACGGACGAGGCTGCTCCACTGGTTACTGGGGTGCACATCTAATGACTCAAGCCATCGCCGCACACAGCGACAATCTTTTTGACTTGGCAGTTGAGTATGACGCAATGTTGCAACGAGAAATCATCCCGTGGTATCGATCCACCGTTGAACAAGATGCCGAAGCGCGACGCGTCTCAGCATCTCTGTTGAAAGGTGAAGATCCCGACGTTGACGCTGGCGATGCAAAAACATTTATGCGTTCGGTATTGCGCGAAGGACTGTTGCCAGCATTACGTTACGACCCAGTTGTTTTTCGTGCCTTCATCCGCAACTTCAATCTTCTCACTGCGCCTGACGCGATGATGAAAGATTCCGAGGTCATGAATCGAGTTCTGGCGATCTGGCAAGACCGCGAAAATCGTCCAGCAGAAGTTTCCATTGGACCAAAACTTCGCCGCGAGTTCTTAGAACTTCTCCCGGCCTAAACGACGTTTCAGCCGCCAGCGACAGCAGGAATGATGCTCACGGTTTCGCCAGCGGGCACCGGCGTCTCCAGACCCTGCAAGTAACGCACGTCATCATCTGCCACAAAAAGATTCACAAAGCGGCGCAAGCCACCGTTGTCATCGAACAAACGATCTTTGAATCCGGGGTGAATAGCCTCAAGATTGGTCAACACCTCGCCAAGGGTTGCGCCCTCAACGGACACAGTCGAGACACCACCCGAAAGTGGTCGAAGGGTAGTTGGAATACGCACAGTGACGGACATATCTCAAACCCTACCGATTAAGTCAGGAATATCCCAACTGATAATTCCGCAACCCTGTCACAGAGGCGACAGACTGCTTCTGTGCGAGTTCTGGCTGCTGTGGACAAATTTAAAGGAACCGCAAGTGCCAAAGATGTGGCGCGCTCCATCGGCCATGCCTGCTGGGAACTTGGAATTGAATGCGATGAAGTGGCCCTCGCTGATGGTGGTGAGGGAACCTTGGATGTCCTCGGTGGCCCCAACCGTGAATCCGTTGTCACCGGACCACTTGGCAAACCTGTCAAAGCTCAGTGGAGATTTCAGGGAAACACTGCTGTCATCGAAATGGCGCGAGCTTCTGGACTCTCCATCGTCGGCGATGCTCAACATAATGATGCTGTAGCAGCGTCCACAACTGGAACGGGAGAACTCATCGACAAAGCACTTGACCTCGGTGCTCGTCGCATCATCGTGTGTCTCGGCGGTTCGGCCACAACCGACGGCGGACTGGGAGCGATTCGCGCCATTCGCTCGCCAGCACGATTGAAAGCAGTTGACTTTTTGATCGCCTGTGATGTGACAACTCAATTTGTTGACGCAGCAGTTGTTTTCGGTCCGCAAAAAGGAGCCACAGCGAGCCAAGTGCGTTTACTCACAGGAAGGCTCGAGCGATTAATCCAGATGTACCGCGAAAATTACGGTGTTGATGTCTCAAAGATCGAAGGAGCAGGAGCAGCAGGTGGACTGGCGGGAGGTTTGGTCGCTCTCGGCGGAAAATTAATTCCCGGATTTGAGATGGTCGCCGATGAAGCAAATCTGCATGATCGAGTGGCACAGGCAGATCTCGTGATTACCGGTGAGGGTCAAATTGATCACACCAGTTATGACGGCAAGGTAGTGGGCGGAGTCATTGATACCGCTCATCACTTCAACAAACCCGTTGCTGCCATCGTGGGATCAATAGATTTTGAACTGATCACTGACGATGCGTTAATACGCCCGAATCCATTGCTCGCAATCAGCGA
>CALGTP010000530.1 GCA_937902105.1 uncultured Actinomycetes bacterium | reverse complement strand
TCAGCTCGTCGGTTGCTTCGTCGCTCGCTGTCAACCTGATGTTGTCAGCATGCGCCACAATCATCGCCTCGTCGGTGCTCCTCCAGAAAGTCATAGGGCACGCTCGAGTTGGCTTGAACTCCATCTCCTTGAACTGTGTAGTGAGCCACTGCTGGAAGACGCGCGGAGAGATCCGCAGCCCATAGAGCGCCTTCTTCAGCAGCCAGTACTTCCCTTGGAAAACCTCTACTGGTGGCTTCACAACGACAATGAGACCAGTCTCCAAGTCGGCGTGGAGAAACGCCGTGGTGAGGTCTCCTTCCGTTATGTTCCACTCCTTGCACATGGCGTGCCAGGCCAGAAGCGCATGGGATGCCGAGGTTGGCGCCGCTGCGAACAACTCTACCCAAGAGTAGCCTGTAGCCATCCTCCGCAGCTGCTGCACCACAATGCGTGCCTTCACATCCTTAGGCCGCTTCCTATAGGAGAATCGGCTGGGGATGACCTTGACTCCTGCAGGCACCTTGTCGGGGTCAATCTCGACGTAGGTGCCAAAGTCATGGACACACTGGAGCTCCCTCTTTCTAGCAGCAATGACCTCATCGTAGGGTAGCTCGCGCCAGTCCTCGTCGAAGCCAGGGGCTACGCCGATGAAGATCTCCGGCTCCTCGGCGACCTGGTAGAGCTGCACGAAGTAGGCGCCCGTGTCATCCTGAGGTCGAATGACGTCGCGAAGGAATGCCCGCTCCACCTGATGAATGGTGTCGGCAGTTCCAGCGTGCAGTCTGCCCTGCACTTCCTCGTCTTGGTCCTCCACGGTCTCCTCAAAGGATCGCTTGCCGGGCATTGGCAGGCGAAGGCGTTGCCTCTCCTCCTCCTCACGATCGTCGGGCGTTTCCTCAAAAGATCGTTTCGCCGATGTCTTACCGGTGATCCGAGTACGGGTCTTGAGCGTGGCATCTGTTGGCGGCTCCTCGTGCCTCGTCTCCTCCTCCATGGGTTCCGGCGCCAACGGCGCAGGCTGTGGTGTCACCTCTAGGTCTGGAAGAGGTTGCGTCGAAGCCGCAGTCCGCAGCTCCTCGCGATGCTCAAGCTGACGCCGTTTGCAGTTTATGGAGTGTCCATGGAACCTCCCTTGGACGGCCCGTTGAGGATCGCAGCCAGCGCATCCTGCCGTTGCTCCTTTGCTTGCCTTAAAGGTGCGAAGAGATTCGCGCCTCGTCGCCGGGTCTCCGACACCCGCGCTTTTGACTCCTCTGAACGGCACGCCTTGGGGCTGGAGCGGCGCAGGCGCAGGCGCACTCTCCCCCCGTGGCTGTGTATCCTCAAGGGGTGGCACTGCAGGCTGCTGGTGCCAAATAGGCCACACCGCGAGGTTCTCCAGGTCACTGAGATTGTACTCATCCTTCGGCAGTAGCCGAATTGACCGCACTCTGCGGGCCCCTACCTCCATCAGGACAATATGTTCTGTCGAGGTGGTCGATCTACCGACCCAAATTGCCTTCTCCCAGCGGGCTTCGGCACGTCCGAGCTCCAACGCAGCTGGGTTTCGTGCCATGACCATGCTGCCGAACTGGCATAATGCGTAGTGGTACGGCTTCTGGTTCAGGCGAAAGTAGGGCGTCTGCTGCGAATGCCTCCGAGATGGCTGGTAGCGGTCAAAGAGAAAGGATGCATGTCGCACTAGCCAGGTGAATAGCGGATGCGTCACGCCCAGTTTGATGCCATAGGTCTCTTCCAGGGCGCTCCGAAGCGTCCGGATCTGGCCAGCAGTCGACCTAATGCGCCTTTCTGCCGCTCCAAGGCTCGAGGAAGACTTGACTGGCGTCGTCTCCAAAATGGTCCGGCCTGCGCGCCGAGCAGCCAATTGTTTGGCCACGGCTATAATGGACGGTTCACTGTCCACACGGAGCCGCATCGGCCCCAGCAGGCCAAGCTCATTGAGCCAGTCCTCAAGCTCCCGCAGCACGTAGACGTCCTGAGGCCCCTTCTTCTGGCATGGCAACGCCACGCCGCTGCCGCTGTAGGTGTGCTCGCCCACGAGCACCGGAAGCAAGGTGCTGTCCAGTTCGGTCTTGAGAAACCCGTAATCCATCTCGCATAGATTCATTGCCATCTCCGATGGCTGTGGAATGGTAAAGTGCGGGTCGTCGACAGCCTTGCCTGCGATGCAGTGCTTGCACCACGGAGCGGTTGGCAGGTGTGTGACGTCGTGGCTGTACCTCTCCAGGATCGTGGGCCCTTGCGGCTGAGGCAGGGTCTTAAGCACCCGAGCCTCCAGGTCCTCTGGGATCTCATCTTCGTCCTCGTCCTCCTCCGGCACTGGGATCTCTGCCGGATCTGGTTCAGCCAGTGGGCCCCGCGTATGCTCCAGGGGCATCATGACATGTCCTTCCTCATCCAGCTCTGCCGTGGTTACGGCTCGCGCCACCTCATCTGCCAGCTGTGGCGTGTACCGCTCTGTCATCGAGGCCACCTTGCCCCGGCACTCTGCGTGAGTGTGGCTCGACGGTCGCGAGCAGAGGCGCCCATGCAGTGCGGTCTGCAGCGAAAGGAAGTTGGTCATCAACCTCCACATCTTTCGGATAGGCTGCTGTTGGTCGTCCTCAAGCCCGAACTGACAACCGTCCCAATCGGCGGTGTAGGGCATGAGGGCCATGAGCGCTCTGAACTCTGGGAAGGGCTTCTTCCAGGGAAGAGCTCTGCGAGGCCACTCGAAGGTCGCAAAGACTCCGAGCTGCGAGGTCTGGCGAAGAGCCACCTCTAAAAGTCCAACCATATGCATGGAGAGCACTCTGGCTGCTTGCAGCCGTTTCCACTCCTCAGCGCCCTTCCAGGCATTGATGAACTGCCAGGTGGACCAGGGGCCGCATGGCAGTGATGCCCAAATCATCACGTAGTAGCCGGCAGCCCGAATGTCATTGACCATGAGCGCAGCCTGTCGAACATCCTCTGTCCTGGCCAGGTTGGCGTTGTGTAGGCCCAGGCGCCGGCCTGTGTGGCCCAGGCGCACGAAGGCCTCCGTAAGCTCGCTGTCTGGCCAGCTGGCCCACTCGACGATACACCATATCGCCTTTGGGTGTTCTGGCAGGGCTGCAACCTCTGCCGGTGATCTAACCTCTGCCTTGATGACGTAGATGCCGTTCTTCTGGTACATGGGAACCTTATGGCCCCTGATGAGCAGATAATGGTCAGGGTCGCCATCGTCAGCAAAATGCACCCGCACGCCGAGCTTCTCCAAGCAGCTGACGGCGAGCAATGGCTTCCTAACCCTCATCTCTTCAAACTCCATTGGCTCCATGAAGTCCTTCGCGAGCCACAAGGGGACCTGGCGGTAGACCCCTTGCCTGTGCACCTCATCTCCACTGGCCGTGAGCAGTGGGCGCGAAGACGGCTTCCGCCTGGAAACCCGTGCCGCGGAGCCGCCAAAGCCAATGGGGCACACTGGTGTCGATGCGCAGGAGTCCACGCCGATCTCCACCTCAATGGTGGGTACGCTCACCTCTGGGCAGGGGGCCGAGGGTGCCTCCTGCATCAAACAGAGGATGCCTGCGTG
>CALGTP010000529.1 GCA_937902105.1 uncultured Actinomycetes bacterium | reverse complement strand
GTAAACAATGAGTCGTATGTTCGTTAATATCAATCTGTGTACCAGCACGCAACGATAAAACCGAGTGCATATCTTAAAAAACACATTGTACCCATGCAATCAGGATACGCGCAGCTCTTGTAAATGAGTATGGAAACCGATTCAAACAACAAGAACACGGCACCAGCCCCCACGCCGCTCGAGGCGTTCTGGTCCGAGCACCGGCTGCTGCACAGGCAGGACGCGCTGCGCAGCTTCCTCGGGACGGAGACGATCGAGGACCTCGACGACGTGCACCCCGGCGACCTGCAGACGATGCGCGCGGCGCAGTGGGCCGAGGCGGTGCTGACCGTGGCCGAGGCGAACCGTCTCGCGCGCGCTGTGCGTGCCTACCACGCCGCGAAGCTGCCGCCGGTGCACTTTGGGCCGCAGTGGTTCCCGCCCGGCGGCGAGCTGCCCGGCGGCGTTAGGATGACGCCCGACAGCAACGTTTAGTCGCAGTCGTCGATCTTACACACTGCACTCGAGAGATATATAAGAACCGCGTCATTGAGAATATGCTGGAACAGGATGAACAGTTGTCAGAAGCAGAGCCAGACGATCCAGACATGACAAACCCAGCGTATCAGTTACAAGTAACGCTATCGCCCAAAATGTTGGATCGACGTGACAGCAGGCCAGGCGACGAGAATTCTGCGCTGTGGGGTCGGGATATTGGGAAGGTAGATACGTTGCAAATGGACGGAAACATATCGCGACAGAAAAGATACTGTTTTTTCGAGTCACACAAGCATGAAAAACACAAAAAGGACAAATTCTATGCTATACACAAGAACGAAGAGTTTCTCACGTGGCCCGACAAACATAACAATAATGACACTTTCAACCATATCGTTAAGAAAGAGACGTTGCGAAAGTTTATGGTAGCATTCTGCAAACGGTGGCCGGTACAACAACACGCATCAGCAGAAAATGACATAGAGGATCAATATAAACCACTAATGAAGATGATCAATGGATTTCTGAATCATAAAAAGGAAACTGACGACCCCGACGAAAAATTTGATGCAATTTTATGCCGAGATTGTTTGAAGATTGCAATGGCTCCAGCTATTGCATCAGCCTTGGAAGAAATCACAATGAACCAGCGATGGCAGATCGTGAACTGCTTCTTCGAAACATGCGCTTTCGTGAAGGAGCACGACGAGGCTCCGGTGTTTTGCCTCGAGGCGGCCGGCCGCGACGACTTCGTCGTGACGACGTACGACTTTGCGCCGCAGCAGCATGCGCTGTTTCCCGGCGTGCCCCTGCAGCTGCAGTCGGCGACGGGCCTACAGTACACGCTGGTGCTGCATCCATACGAGTCAAAGCGGCGGCTGGTCATGCTCGATGCGAGCCTGCCCGGCGACGCGGAGGAATAAAAAAGGTAACACAGGCAATGCAGCCGAACGCCATCGCAACGAGCGCCCGCGATATCCGCGTCTTGCACGGGCTGCGTATAAAAGCACGCAGCACGAGCAGCATGCTCGGTGCAACGTCTAAATATGGGATGTGTCTGCTCGTGCTCGCGCTCACGCTTCCCGGCGCGGCGGCGCTGGTGCGCGACCTGACGGGGCGGCGCGACTGCGCGACGCCTGTGCGCATGGACCTCGCGGTCTCGAACGAGACGCTGTACGAGCAGGTGGTGCAGTGGGCGCGCGACAAAGAGGTGCGCGACTGGAGCTACGCGCCGTGGAACGCGAGCGAGGACTTCATACGCCAGCTGGACGTGTCTGACGCAGACGCTGCGGACCTGCAGTGTTCCGCGGTGCACTACGCGTCGTCGCTGACGCTGCCCGAGGCGTTTGTGGCGTTCCTGGTGTTCTGGCACATGCCTGTCGACATCTCGCTCAGCGTCGACAAGCAGGTGTGTCGCACCGAGCGCACTGTGTTCGAGAGCGCGGTCATCCGCGTGCCGGTGCTAAACGAGGTGCACATGACCGCGCGGCACGAGCTGCAGTCGGACTGGGAACTGGACTCGTCGTCGCACATGTACATGTACGTGCCGTGGTACGCGCGGCTGATTGAGCCGCAGATCGGCCTGTCGCTGGACCAGTCTGTGCGCGAGAAGCTCGACGCTGTCATGCACAGCATGTGCGAGCCGCCCGACTTCCCTGCGCTGCTGCGCCTGCAGCGCCCGAACGCGAGCTTCGTGCGCGACGTGAGCCATATGCCCGAGGCAAGCTTCCCGCTGCAAGCGTACCTTGTAGACACAGCGATGTCCGCCGACGCGCCGGTGCGCAGGCGGAAAAAGATGACGCTGCGCCGCACGGACCCTGCCGTAATTGATGTAGGCTCGACGTTGTAGTTTGGGTTTATTACAACACACATGCACACGCCACGCACGCTACACAAAGAGGTAGGTTTCGTGCAGCAGCGCGTCCTGCTCGGTCGCAACGGGCAGGTTCGAGAGCAGCGCGTCGCGGTACGTCCTGCGGGGCTTGCTGGCGATGCTTGTGATACTCGCGACGCTTGGTGGCTGCGACGTGCGCGGCCACCTGAAGTAGTCGAACCAAAACGTCACGGTCGTGTCAGGCAGCGTCTCGGCAGACATGTTGCGTCGAAGGTGCACGTTTATACATATTGCATAAGCAACCACAAAAAAATGAGATTGAAAATAAAAAAAAATAAAAATGTCTCTTCACATCGCGGCCTTTCGCAAATGTGCACAAATACGTGCACAGAGCAAACAGGGACAAACGAAATGCAGGCGACACCAAACACGCGCGAGCACGATTACGAGATCCACGGGCTGCGCTCGTGCGTGTGGGGCGGGCTGTACGCGCTCCGCGACGAGACGGGGAACGTGCCGGTGTACAAGGGCTACGATAGGCAAGGCGCGCAGCCGATTATTGGCGACTTGACCGGATTCTACGAGACGCTCGATCGCAGGCTGCGCGAGCACGCAGACTTCCTCGACGAGCTCGGGTGTTTTGCAACATCACCGAACCGCATGCAGACGCTGAAGGGCATCTTCCTGGGCATGCGTGCGGAAGACGCCTCTGATGCCGGAGCACACAAAGGCGCGCCGTTCGTGATGCAGCTGTGGATGGCGGTGGACGCGTTTCTGCAGTGCATGCGCGGACAGCAGGTGCTGCTGCTCGACACGCACCCGGAGTGCAAGTACGCGCTGGACTCGGACTCGTCGGACGGGGACTCGGACGCGGACTCGTACGCGTCTGCAAAATCTGTGCAGTCTGGAGCGTCTGGCGCGTCCGGCGCGTCTGGCGCGTCTGGCAAGGCTCCAGCGTCGCCGCAGTTCGTGCCGAGCAGCTTGCCGCCGGTGCTGGAAGCCACGTCGTCGGTTTCGGTCTGCAGCGACGTCTTCGACAAGGACGTGCAGTGTGTGGTGACTGGCGCCGTGCTCGTGAAGATGTTCGAGATGCTCGAGGCGGACGCGCGGAAGGTGCTACAGTGCTTCAACATACAAGTGCCGCTGACGCCTGCGGACATCGAGCCGTACCTCGACAGCGAGAGTGACGATGAGAGCGAGGACGACAGCGCTTAAATTGCGCAACCTATTGATATTAGTGTCTGTTTTGAGAAAATAAAAAGAAATGATGCGAAGAGCCACATTTTTGTTTTTTCGTTTTATTTCGAAGTTAAAATAATGCGAATAGCCACACGCGAAGAGACAGAGTGTCGATGAACTTTGTTCATGTCGCGCGCGAGTTGTTGATGATATGTTGCGAGCCACGCACGCTGCTTGGCCTGTGCCTCGAGTTCCGCCGGACGCTGCTCGACGAGCTTATCGTGCTGGTGCTTGCGCAGCTGCGCTACGTGTCTCTGGAAGAGGCTTTGATGAGGACCGGCATGCGTGTGGCCATCTGCGGATACGGCAATCTGTGCGATCCCGTGTTTCCGACGCCAGACCCTACGAAGAAGTACTACTACCTGTCGCGCGCACTCGATCGACAGGTTGTGGTCGAGGCGCGCTCAGGGTGGCGTGGTCTGCGTAGCAGGCGCTTGTGCTACCGGGTCAAGATCGATCTTGCCGACGTGCGCCTCGAGCTGAGCGCCGACGGCGTCGACATCAGCGTCGGACGCGTGCATCTCTCGACGAACGCCCTCATGCACCGTCTTCTCGATAAGGACACGCTGCGCTCTATTGCGAGGCTGCGGCTGCAGGGCACGTTCGACAGGTCCTGGCGCTCGCTGCGCTTCCACGACGAGGGCGTGCAGTATGGCTTCACGGTGTTCTTGCGCTACGAAGCGAAGTCGGTGTGAGATGTGAGATTGCCTTAGTTAATATACTTAGTTTTGATATGCCAGGATTTCTCCTGTGGGCATATGGTCCTTGCGGACAGTAGTGACGTCAGTATGCAGTGTATACAGTGGATATGCTATGGACTCCATATAGGCATATGTGCCTTGCGGCTTTGCTAAATTCAGTTTGATTTTAAATATGCTAGGGTTACCCCTATCTGCATATAGCCTTTTGCAGGCCTGGTCCCACGAGGGTATTCATTCACAGCCTGTGCACACATATGGATAGGATGTCCTGCATTTTGATTTTTTAGACCCATGTTGGTGTTTATTGATATACACAGAAACTATAAAGACGCTCAGTGTCGACTAAGTGCATGTGCACACTACTGCCTCTAATTATGCATGTCCAAGCCCGATGCAGCGACCTTTTTTCTCCAAGAACGCCTTGTGTGTGTAGTTCCATGCATTGTGGCAGATGTGAGTGGATTTTGATCCATTGGCCTTGTGCGCCGTTTCGTCTGTGCCCCACGAATGAAAGCCGAGACTCCACAAGAGATGGTATATTTGAGCTTGGTAGTTCTTTGTCTCTAGCTGGCGGTGACGCGTATAAGACCTCGCATACTTTATCATCGTTTCATTCCACTTATTTTGATCTATGACGTGGATGCTTGTCATTCCGAAGATGCTGAGATTCTGGGTTTTAAATCCCAGAGTGATCGCGCCATTATTTTCCATTTCCCGAAAAGCTTCGAGCGTCGCCTGAAACTTTGTCACGTATTCCACACGAATATTGCGTATCCCAAAGCATTTTGCAATGTACTCCGGATTCATTGCTGCAAGAGGAAGCAGCGTGGGCGCGGCAGGTGTGGCCGTGGCGGCTGCTCCGTTGCTCGAACCTGCCGCAGCGGCGAGCGATTCGATCAGATAGTTGTCCTGTATCGTGTCGCAAACGATACGTACGGTATCACACAGTTGCCTTTGATCACGGGCAGGTGTGGCCGTGGCGGCTGCTCCGCTGCTCGAACCTGCCGCAGCGCCCGCCTCGTACGCCTGCACCATTTTTATTGCTTCTATGTATGAGAATGGAACCAGCGCCTGCGGGGCAGGTGCGGCCGTGGTGGCTGCTCCGTTGCTCGGTGACATCTGGCGCGGTGTAAACACTCGCGTATTCATCTGCCGGAGTTCCTCTTCAGTGTATTTCCCGGCGGCATTGCCATGGAACTCGTCAGAGTCGTACTCGTCGTCAGACTCACTCAAAATTATCCCCTCCATACAGCATTCTGTTGCCGGTGGTATTTGTGCATGTACAGCAACTATACCCGGAAATTCAACGTTTCCACTGACCAGCACCTCCTCTTCGAATGAAGCTGCTCCGTTGCTGTGTGAAGTCTTGAGCCGGTTGGTCTTCATAAACTCGAGCAGCTCTTCAACGGACACATCTGCGTTTTCTTCCTCGTAGTATTGACTTTCGTCCGCCACCGCAGGCGCCACTACTTCCTGTGCCACGTGTGTTGGCCTTACTTTGCGTATATTTTCCATTTTATCCCACGTGCCACGTTCAGTCCTGTGCACTTCCTCTACCAGGACCTTGAAAGCATCACTGTATTTGTGTCTCTTTGATTCATCCTGCGGGTGGTCATGCATCCACTGCATGACCTTCTCGACGTCGCTATACGCCCACCCCCCTTCATTCAAGACACCAGGATTTACTGCATCCAAAGCTTTCTGGACACGTACAGCAGCACGCTTCTCGTCGCGGGTGCTGAATACCTGCTCCTCCTGCGCGGACTCGTCGTGGGCGGCCTCCTGCTGCTCCTCCTCCGCGGACTCGTCACGCACAGTATCCTGATCCGCATCGAGTTTATTCCTATTGACTTTGTCGACGTGTCTCGCAGCACGGCTCACAGCACGCTGCGCTTTGCGTACGCGTTTCTCCGCTCTTGTGACGAGTTCATCAGCACGACGCTCTTGGCGGTCGATGTCCTTCTCCGCATCCGATTGCTCGCGGACGCGTTTAGCAGTACGTTCATTACGCATCTGCGCCATGGCCGCAGGGCCCTTGCCACCGGTCACCGCACGTTCTTCTTCACGGTTGCTGTGTTCCTCCACATCCGGTTGCTCTTCGCGGGTGCTGCATTCCTGCTCCAACTCGGTCATTGTGGCGTCCTGCTCCTGCTGCATTTTCTGTTTCCTAAGTAGCCTGCACCTCTGAAACACAGCAACAGGAGTACACGTAACACCATACTTAACACACAGTGTGCGCGTGAGTTGCTTCAACGCATCAGAAACGTTAGCACCATCGGCTTTCGACCACAGCACACGCTTGCCGTTAATGAACACGTCAGCTGCTTCGATCATGTCTGTGTATAACGGAATCCATTGCATCTTTGGCATGTTCGTCACCACGTCCAACGACCACCCTGGGTCCCTGAATACGGTGATTACATTCATGTTATATATGCCTGTGCCCGATCATGTTCATCCGTGAAGCACTGGAAATAGAACCAGAATATCGCTATAAATACGCAAAAATCGACGTATCGCAGTGCGCCCAGGTCGTAAGGGGACATTTGTGCGAACAGAGCGTATCTGCACATATATGGGTATGAAGACGAAAAACTGGTGATTAGTATGGGATGTAGTCCATACCGGTCAATGGTGATTAGTATTGGATATCGTCCATACCGGTCAACACATCGATGTGAATCTCGATTACTGGTACTAAATAATCGACCGGTATTTCAGTTCAGTTAACTGGGGATTTTTGGTCCTAATTATATGAAATGTTTTTTATTATTCTCAAAAAAAACAGTATGATTTATGAATCCTCCTCCACTCCGGATATGACTTTACTGGGTTTACTTGATTTACTGATAACTTGGAGTCAAAGTGAAATCCTCCTATCAAATTACATAAATTGGTCCTAAATATATAAACCATATCACATAAATTAGCAAATGCGTCCACAGTTGCGCCTTCTATACGTGCTACTGCTCTTCATCACACGGGTTGTTCACATTTCGACACAATGCACTATAGGATACACGGGTCCAGATTCATCCTTGTGGTGTACATGTAACGCTGGTTACACAGGCCGCAACGTTTTCGCACCGTACTCGACAACCGTCTGTACGAGATTTTTCGGTCTGACAAAGAACCCGTCGTTCGAATCAGTGGCGACAAGAAACAATGTTGCGATTGGATCCGTCATCTTGCCCACGTACAATCCTTTGGGTGGTCCGAACGGTAATGGTCATTTCAGTTTCGACCGCACCAAGTCGCAGTGGCTCAACGCGGGGTCACGTACGTTGAATATTGCAACGAACGGGGGCTTCACGTTTGTGGCAGTCGTGCGATTGACTGCACTTCCCGGTAATTTTGAAAGGATTATCGACCTCGGGAGTGGTCCCAACTCAAACACAATCATTGTATGCAGATCAGGAACAAGTAACATTTTATACGTCAAGTTTTGGAATGGTCCTACTGCTGTGAACGAATTTCGATCGCAACCAATTCTTGTGCAAAATGTATGGCTGACAATTACCGTAACTTATCTTGCATCCACTAGGTTTTATCAGGTTAATGGAAATGGTAATATTCTGAATAATGTGGCTACTGCGTTGACAGACAGGACAGTGTCTGTCACTTCCTTGGGTAAAAGCCAGGGGGTGTCTAATGATTTCTTAACCGCTGATGTTGCCGGCTGCTTTGTAGTCGACGAATACCTCGGCATAGA
>CALGTP010000528.1 GCA_937902105.1 uncultured Actinomycetes bacterium | reverse complement strand
TAAGAACTGTGTAAACAAGCTGTTGGAAGAATCGAACAGTTTAAGGCTCCGCCTCATTACATAGGCTGCGCCTACACCGCAGACCGTTATGATTAGGGTCGGCCTTTAAAACTCACCAGGAGAAATGAACACAGCTACTGTAGCTGTAACTGGCGGAATTCGCAGGCCGTGGGTAGCTATGATCTACTTTGCGGTCTGTCATTGAGTGACACATCGTCTCATGCTGAATCATCCTTGTCTGAATCCTCTGGGGCTGGAGGAGCCTCGGTCAATGAAAGGGAACTGGCCTTGCGCTTCAGCGACGACACTTCGGAGTCCCCTGTTGAGATTACAGCAGAGTCTCCTGCTGAGGTAGAAGAGGCACCAGCTGTCGACTTATCCTCGCCAGTGCTAGGCGTGACCACACTCTCCTCGGCATCATTCGGTTCCACCCTTGGGGGGGTGACGACACCACCTTCGCATTCGCTTTCCTCCAGCTTCTGCTCCTCGTCCATCTCCTCCTCCGGATCCAAATCATCCTGCTCTGGCTCGGGCTCAGGCGGAGCAGGCACAGTCATATCATTCACCCAGCTCGAGGGAACCACATCGTCCGAGGCAGCGACAAAGGTAAAGCCCGAGCGGTGCTTGAAAAGGATGTAGGCATCAGCACCGCCACTGCTCTTCCTTGAAAGCCTCCTCGGTGGCTTTGAAGCGTCCGTGAAGTTCACAAGGTAGTGCGAGTCGTCTATCTTGGCCAAGCCCCACTGACAGGGAGCAGCGTGGCTAAGGAGAACCAACCAATAAATCCTGGATTTCAGAACCTTAATAAAATTTATTGATAATAATCAAAAAAGATTGAAATGTTGAATAATTTGGTCAAGCGAACACTGCCTGGCTGTCATCAATGAGCTCCTTAGGTTCATTGGTCTGAGGCGCCTTCAGCACAAACGCAGTCTTCATAGCAGGAGCATCTTCCGAGTTGCTTGCTGCCGAGCTTTCGTTGTTAGGTGGCTGGGAGCCTGTTGCGCGGGTAGCGGCAGCTCCAGGTATTGGAGGCTGGGGTGCTGCAGGTGCTGGAGGCTTGGCGGACGCAGGCAAAGGTGGCGGCGCAGGCACTTTGGGCGCGGCTGCAGCTGCGGCTGATGGTGGTGGGGCCGGCGCTGTTTTTGGATGCCCACGCACAGCTGGCGCTGGCGGTGGGGCTGGCGCACCTCTTGGAGGAGGTGCAGGCGCTGCTGGTTGTGGAGGGGCTGGAGGCTGCGAGTGCTTTGCTCTTGGCGCTGGCTTCTTTGGCACAGCCACTGGCTCCACAAGCGGAGGCTCCTGTCAGGGAAAAGTTCAAAGGCCCGAAACTGAAGTCGTCAATTACAGTAATATATTTAACATGGCAGTATCATCAAACTACCTGATTATTTCAAATAGCTTGAGATTAATAAACACAATAATAATATGTTCTAAAATTGAATAGGCGCCCCAAGGCTCCTCAAAGCGTTTGAAGAGATCTTTGCACCACGCAGTAAGTCGAACATCGCCATTCGCAACATAGGGCTCGTTGTCTGCACCCATGAAGATATCGCAGCTGGGCTCGATAGGAGCAGAATCATTGAGCCAAACCGTGTGCTTCCCATTGCTCAGGTATTGTCGGCCTTCATCACCATCATGGATAGAATACTTCACTACGAGCGTATCTTCCACCACGCCAAACATCTCCTTAGCACTAAATCGCAGTTCCCCGACCAAGCGGTAAACAATGAGCCCAAAACCTAGACTAAACATTTCACTTATACCAAAGCCTTTTCACATCCAAGTCTCAGCACACTCATCAACGCACTGCTGAATTGTAATGCCACGGAGGTTGTAGCCTTGACTGCCATGCTCGCAAACCACCGTCGATGTGTTCTTTGCCTTGTCAAAGTCGTAAACCTTCTGGCCAGGAAGCACCTTTAATGCCTTGAACCAAATGGCGTTGTGGACCATCCTGTTCTGTCCAAACTCGCGAACCCGGGCCTTGTTAAAGTTCGTCGGGTCCAGGATTTCAAAGGTGTTCTCATTGTAGTCGAAAGGCGTCGAGCCGAATGTGCGCTGTGCTGGGGAAAAGATATCCGATGTGCACTTGCGTGCCTTGCCTTGGTGTTTTGCACGCATGGTATTATTAGCTGCGTCAGGTTTTAGCTCTTATAATAAATACGACGGCTTCAAGAAGGTCAACTAAAGAAATGCTAAGTCAACTTCAGGCACGAGAACTACCAGAGGCATTAGAGCCATTGCTCCTCCTTCCAGATGGAGCATGAACCTCAAAAATAGTCTGGGGCATTGGGAAGTTAATGTTTCTTCCTTCCATGCTCATGGTGGAGGCCCAAAGGAAGTATGAGGATGCAACGATGATCTAACACACCTGACCCTGGCTCGAGGTCTGAGGCGACGTTTTCCAAGAAGTCGGGTTTTGCTTGCAGGAGTTACCAGCTATTCACTTGCAGTGCGAGTGTGTGCGTGTCCCTTCTTAATTATTTTCTGGTCATTGTCATTGTGCTCGTTTCTGGTGCTTTGGTTGAACACACAGTCAGTGAGCACCACACCACACAATACAAATATAGACACGCACGTTGTCACATCACTGAACCACTGCATCACTGTCGGAGCCCCCCCCCCCCCCCCCCCCCCCCCCCCCCCCCCCCCACCCCCCCCCCTCCCGCAACCCCTCCCTCCCACAATCCCGCCCCCAACCCTCGACAACTTATAAGCTCACTTAGGTAAGCCGGAATCTTCTAAATGGTTGTATGAACTTGTTTTGGAATATTGAAAAATAACGCACACCCCTATCTAGAAAGACGACTTTCTAATAACCTGATATAGCCAACCGCCCGCTGAGGTTGAACCCGTGTTGCTTCTGTTTATCGGGCCGGCACACAGCACAGCAGTCTGTTTCCGATACTATGTTTTCGATTCCTAGGCGCACAACCCAGGCCAAACTAGTATTAGCATGTTTGTGATTTACAAATACATATGAAAGTAATTATTGGTCTAGTCAAAATTACTAATCTATCTAAGTGTGGCACACACTTGCCGGATTTGGGACTCAATTTCATTAACAAATTTACAGGGTTTGGGGCAAACGTTATGCGACGGTCTCACAATATATCTGTACTAGTATATTTACAGGGGCTTCGCCTTCACACAAGCACAGCCAATAGTAAAGATCATTGTAGCGCACGGCATATGCATGGCATTTCCTAGCAGAAAAGCTTGCTCTGAACCAGTCATACTCGTGACCTCAACGCTGCCACAAGCGTCTGCAAGAGCCCTGTGTGAAGGATACCCCATCAAGGCCAGTCGCTCAGTCCTGGTCAGGCACCGACGATGGAACGGAAAGTAGAGCCGGTTGGAATTCCTCCGTAAAGTTGGAATTTTTCCAGAAGTAGCCGACCAGGAAGTCCGATCAACGGGATTGTCTGCCAAGTTGTAGACGAGATCCTGGTCGGTCTCAGGGCGCTTCCCAAACTTGAGCATGTACAGGGTGTTCAATCGATCCACATAGGCCCTCTCGTTGAAGCTCAAGGTGTAAAACAAGTCCTGTGGCAAGGTAAAAGACCTTACCGGAAAGCGTCTGACCTGGCAAATGTCTCGCTCCTCTTGCCTGATTTCAGTAGGACCTGAGAAAACAGCGTCCTTTGGAGTTAGGTCAGTTGCAAGCTTCGCCTTCACGTAGTTGTACAGGGCGTAGATGTCATAGGTCAACTCTGCTGTCCTACGGTTCACACACAGTAAGTATTGCCTGTACCGTTCAACTAAAGGAAAGCCAGCATCGCCTGGGTGGACATCAATTGGGTAGATGCAGAAGTCAGAAAGATGGACCCGTGCAAACCAAATCGGAAACCCTTGCACATTTTCGTGCATAATCAACTTTGTCGCCCACCAAGTGTGGAATCTGGCCCATGTAACAAAGCAGACCACAGTTTTTCCTGATAGCCCATGCAAGCCCCCACTCCTGGAAAAGTCTTGGCAAGGACTGCCACTACCATCAGCATCAGGGCCTTGAAGTGGACAGATTGCCCTGTGCTGTAAGCACCAAGCGGATGGTAGGATTGCCGACTGGTCCTTGAGCAAACGAAACATCTCCGGGTTCGAGAAGTCGCCGCATTTGATTTGTGCAGCCTTTGATGTGATATCCAAGATATCTGCAAGAAAATGTACTCCGGGGTGTTTCCCCATGATGTACTGCTGGCTTCGCGCATTGCTGTCCTTAATTGTTGGCACGGTGCTTGCAATTTAGGCAACAAGCAGAGCCCTCACAGCTAAGAGTCTTAGAGTCTTAGAGTCTTGAAATCTTAGAACCTCAGAATAGCAAAAATCAGAAAGTGGACCAATCATGATTTCATCCTCTAAGCTTCGCTCGCAAAAGGAAATCGGTCTCCAACTCATCGCAATGCCACGTCTTGCAAAAGCCAGCATCATCAAGTCAAGGCCATCTTCGAGCGTGGCCGCGCCAGAAAAGAAACTGGTCATAGTCCTGCCCTTGCATAGCAAGGACTCCTCATAGATGGGAACTTACGGGACAGAAACTGCAAACTAAAAACAATGCACCTACAACCCACACTGACAAACAAGACTAAAACAACTTAAAACCTTCACCATAAATGTTTGTTTTGGGAACTACATGTCCTCAAGCCTTTCCGCAGGGACTGTTCCCGCAACTGCTGCAGCGAGTTTGTCGGGCCAGGTGAAAGCTTCCATATACTTGGTCGCCACGCGGTTGGGCGCTTCACTCCATAGCACTGGTTGAATGACTGCCCTGGCCTGGCCGAGCCACATAGAAGGTCGAGGCTGCGTATTAGGCCGAGGCCCTGGAGGTTGATCAGACTTGATATAAGGGTGAGGCCTCATACATGCCGTAGGACCATGCGGCGCCAAACCGAGTGCTGCTGCTGAGACAGCAAACAAAGGCTGTTTGAAACGACCAAGCCATGATGCAACCATTCTGTCTGCGGGAGCACTGCTTCGGTGTGAAGGCACGGGTTGTTCAAATCTTGAGCCAATGATCCAGAAATGGCTACGGACTGCAAGAATGAATGTTTAACACACTATCAAGTCTACCAGTGACAGTGAATCAGATATTGAAATTGGAACATTGATCAACCGACCAGGAAATTTTAATTGGAATATTGAAATTGGAATATTGGAATGAAAGTCTACCAGGAAGTGTGCGTTGGAATATTGATCAACCGACCCTGCACACTACATGCAGCATCGGGCAGGCCTGAAAGGCAGGATAAGCTCCAAGATGGAATCGTGGAAGGTATGCGTGATATAAGTTGCCCTTGTACTGCCCAACCTTAGGCAGTCAGCGGATTTTGCTTACATGTGTGTAATTCACAAGGTTTGTTTGCAAACTAAACAAGATGAAACACACCAAATCGATACTAACATAATTCAGTAGCTTTACCACCATCCCAACTCATTGCCATTGTTCCGGCTTTGTGGAAGGATATGTGCAATCTGCGAAAGTATCGATAGCTATGGTCCTGGTGTCTGTACAACAATAATATCATTGCCTTAATCCACCTAAGATTTTTATAGCAATGGGACTATTGTAGTACAAACGTAACCTGGCATTGTTAGTAAACTGTAACTGTGTTTATAGATCAGCCCTTATCTAGTAGGGTCCTTGAACGTCCTCGTTGTCAATTTCACAACCGATTGTTTATATGGTTTTGCACGTCTTTTCTTATTTGGTCCAATTGGGCATCGGCGTTTTCTGCCAGATCTGTATGGAGCCATGTTGAAATCACCATTGAACTTCCCAGACTTTACACACGCACTTAGATGTACTTCTAATTTGACAACCATAGACTGCCCAAATTTTAGCAACGTGTCCCTATCCGTTTTCGGAACATTTCTCATATGAGTCTTTTGAGCAAGGAGGCAGGCGATAATAAAGTCACTGACTTTTGGTGTTTCTATTGTTGATTTCATTATCGGAGTTGTCTTGAATAGTTCAACCAAGCCGTACCATGATTTCCGGATGGCTTTGCAGAAACTGCTGTATTGAAAGGCGCTGCCCCAAATCTGATCCATATCGAAATGAGCACCATTACCGCGATTCTCCGATTTCAGAACATATGTAGACGCTTCCAGTTCCAAGGCAATTTGAAAACAATCGACATGTAAACAAACCTGGTCAATGAGGCCAGCCATTACCAGTGCAACGAGTTCTACTGTGTGTGTTTGGCCTGTCATCATAAGACTCATCAGCATGCTAAGCATCATTGAGGGCCCTGCACCGAAGTCGTACAGCTGCGCTGTGCCAACAGGTTTCCTGAAACGACCGATTTTTCCTGATTGGAGCTTCTGACCAACCTGTTTTACATGAACAGATGCAGTTGCATGAAATATATCCGTATGAAGATCCGACCATATATCGGATTTGGCATCTATTATTTTGGCAACCCTTCCCTTTGGAAATATGTATTCAATGCACTGCCGGATTCCAAGGTAACTGCAACCGTTGAAATGGATAATCTCTGAACCAGGAAAGCCA
>CALGTP010000527.1 GCA_937902105.1 uncultured Actinomycetes bacterium | reverse complement strand
TCGAGGTTGGTGAACAAGCCACAGGCTTTCTCAGGAGAAAGAGAAGCTTGGGAAGCCTGGAAGTTCGCATATCTGTCCTACATAGGGACTGTGCACAAGCGTTTGCCCGATCTGATGGAACAGGCAGCAAAGTCACAGGAGACCACGTCACAGGAGGATTATGACGAGTCCACAACAAACATGAGCATTGATCTCTACGCTTTGCTTGTGTCCCTGTTGACAAAGGGAAACGGACCCGGCATTTGCCGTGCCGTGCGAAACCGAGATGGGTTTGAAGTTTGGCGGCTCATGAGCGCCGAATTCACCACCAGAGGAAAGAGCAAGACGTACGAGTGGTTAAAGACCCTGTACAACCCGACCTTTCCGACAAAAGAGTCAGACTTTGGACTCGCCCTGTTGGAATGGGAGGCAGAGTGTAGTCAGTACGAGTTGGAGACTGGCAAAACGCTCGACAAGGACATGTTGTTGGCGTGCTTGAGGCACATCACTCCAAAAGCCTTACAGCCTAACCTTGCTATGCACTCAGATCGCTTTGACAACTATGCAGTGCTGCGCACGTACATTGAAGAGTACTTGGCCAGCAAAGACATGTGGAAGCGTTCTGCAGGCAATGCCTTTGGGGCAGCTCGAAAAGACTATGGCGGCGACGCTATGGACATCGGGGCCCTAGGAGACAAGGGCAAGGGCAAGAAGGGCAAGAAAGGAAAAGGCAAAGGAGACAACAACAACAAAGACAAGAAATGTGACAAGTGCGGCAAGCTTGGACACATCAAGGCAGACTGCTGGCAAGGTCTAGGTGCCAAGGGTGCCAAAGGAGACAAGAACCAGAAAGGAGCCAAGGGTGACAAGAAAGACCCGAAAGGAAAAGGAAAAGGAGACTGTAGCGTTTGCAACAGAAAAGGCCACAAAGCCGAAGACTGTTGGTGGAAAGACGGAGGCGGTTCAACGGTAGCTGGGTTAGACGACAGAGCGTCAACAACTTCAGCCACCACCGCAGGACCGTCAGCGAGTCAAGTCGCACACCACATCCGAGCGATCACGGACAAGCAAGTATGCTTCGTGTTTGGCATCGGTGATGCTGAAGCGTCAGGCAGCGAGATCCTTTATCCGAACGAGCAGAGACATCAGATCAACGCTGTGAGATCCACAGGACCACGACGCGGTGAGATGATGCTTGACAGTGGAGCGACCACAAATGTGGCACCTCCAGGTGCGTTTGCTGAGGCAATCGACAGAACCTGGAAACCCAAGCTCTACGATGTGCAAGGGAACCCACTACGAGTGGAAGGAACGCAGACAGCAGACATCAGGATAGGTGAAGGGTTTAAGATTCCTGCCAAGGTTGGATTCAAAGTAGCCAGTACGACAGACATCGTGCTGAGCACTGCCTCTGTGTTGGACAATGGATCTGACATACACCTTACCCGCAACCATGGCTGCTGGATTGAAGGCGACAATGGTGAGAGGATCACAGTTGTCAGGAAAGGCCATCGTTTCTACGTACCCTTTGAGACCGCAGACGGTGGAAGACAGAACCCAGAGTTCGTGGCTCCAGTCGGCGGTGCAGCATCCAGTTCGTCAGCGGCTAAACCCGCAGATGATGAAGAGATGAGCGGACGCGAAGTTGACAGCGACAGCGACCAGGACATTCCGGAGCTAGTTGGACCGAATCAAATCCTGCCGGACGGCACGAAATTGATCGACATAGCCCGTGCAGTCCAACCCCCTCAGCCGTTATTCGTTGGTGAACCTAGGGAACCGACAGATGCAGAGCGAGTCGCACACAACCTCCACCATGGCAACAGTGTACCTTGGTGTGAGAAGTGTGTGAGTGGTAAAGGTCGTGAACAGAGTCACAAGCGAGCACCACAGGAGGATGAGAGCGACAGGAAACTGATCGGCCTGGACTACCAGTTCTACTCCAAGGAGGGAGAAGTGGCAGAGTCAACAGCCGACACCAGTACACTTGCCACGGTCCTGACGGCCGTAGACAAAAGCAGTGGCTGGATCCTCAGCTTCATGGTACCCCGAAAAGGCACAGATCCGTATGCTCTTAAAACACTTGAGCAGTGGATCATGAGGCTGGGATACAAGCAAGTGGTGTTACGTTTTGATCAGGAGAATCCAATCAAAGCTGTGGCGGCCAAGCTGCAGAAGATGATGGGGCCTGACAGGATTCAGCTTGAGCCTGCACCCAGGTATTCAAGTGGATCGAATGGTGACGCAGAGAATGCTGTTGGACAATCCGCAGGAATGACACGCACGCATCTTGGAGACATCCGAGAGAGATATGGAGAAGCAGCAGCCAAGCCGGCACACATGCTGTTCCCATGGACTGTGAGGCATGGAGCCTGGCTACACGCACGCTTTCATGTGCGAGCCGATGGCATGACGCCATTTCACATTGTGCGTGGAAAGTCGTATGCAGGAGAATTGTGTCATCTTGGAGAAACCATTATGGCCAAGATCCCAAACATGCAGGGACTCTCCAAGTCAAGACCTAGATGGGTCAAAGGAATATGGGTAGGAAAGTTGGAAGCAGATGACACGCATCTGGTGCTCACACAAGGTGGAGTGCAGACCTTTCGCAGTGTGCGAAGGCTGCCACCCAGCGCCCAGTACGACACAAAGGTGCTGGAAGATGTGTGTGGCCTACCATGGGCGCCTGAGCAGGGGATGAAAGCACTCGAACCTGAAGTATCGAGGCCAATGCCCGCACTGCCAGCGGCACCGCAGGAAGGACCAGAGGGAACTTTCGAAGCTTCCGAAGATGAGGACGAGCCTGTAGCAGCGAGTAACATCGCAGCAGATGGCATGATCCCTTCAGACTTTAAAGGACGAAAACCGCCCAAGAAGACGAAGACGAAACCCGCAACACCCGTTCCGAGTGAGAGCGAGAGTGAGAGCAGCAGTGAAATGTTGGATGTGCCCACAGCGGTGATTCCCTCGACAGCAATAGTGCTGGTGAGTGGGAACGCAGTAGGAGCAGCATCAAGCAGCAGTGCAGCTGGTTTCATGACACCAACCAGAGAGCCAAGCTCACCCTTTAGAGGTGCAGGTAGCTTCTCACCTCAGGCTGCGTTGCCAGACGTGCCATCGATGGCCATTTGCAATCGAGAGGTCTCCACCGAGCAAGAGAGTGAATGACCCGCCGCCAGAAGCAGCGAGAGTCAAACCACGAATCAGTGCTTTGAGAGGACAGATCGGAGGAGTGTTGGATTACTACGAAGAGACGGACTACGAGTCTAGAAACGAGACGAGGTTGGCAGAGCTCAGGAAGCTCACCTTTCAGTTCCAGGCGTTCACGCCGATGCTCAAGTCAGAAATGAGACCAGGATCCAGAGCATTCAACCACACTTGGGTTGAAAAGCCGGGAAAGTCCAGATTGACGTGTGCTGATGTGAAGCGCAAAGGACAAGAAGCCACGGGCGACACGTTCAGCCCAACTCCACACAGCGCTTCTCAGCGAGTGTTGGAGATATGTGCTTTGAAGTACAACTGGCCTGTGATTGATGCAGACTTGACATCTGCGTTCCTAATTGCAAAGGACCAAGGTACAAGCGAGGGTCAGCCATGTTATTTGCGACCACCGCCAGAGTACGATGAGGTTCTTGCTGAATGGCTGAAAGGGCAACCAAAAGAGGTGCAGCAACAGCTGCAGAACAGAGACCGTAGAGACATTGTACTTCAAATGGATGGCAATCTCTATGGGAGACGTACCGCAGGGGCGCAGTACCGGGACGAACTCGAGAGTGTTTTAGTCTCAGAGATGTTGCCTTATGGGTACAAGTTCGTGAGAGGCAAGCGAGATGCGACGGTGTATCGATGCACAGTCACAGGCATACGCTTGTACCACCACGTGGATGACTTCCGAGCCACCGGACCACCGGAAGAGCTGTGGAGACTGTTCACAGAAGACCTGAAGAAGGCAGGGCTTGAGCTGAAGGTTTCTCAACTTCAGTACCCTGGCAGCAAGGTCGACTCACTGGGCAAGACCAGAGTAAGAACAGAAGATGCGTTCTTGACCATCCCAGACCCAAAGCATGCGAGAAACATCATCTCGAAGCTAGGTTTGGAAGGTGCCAAAAGCAGCAAAGTTGCAGGGAAGAAGCTGGTGCTTACTGAAGCCACCAAAACACCTTTGAACCCACAACAGGCAGAGACTTACAAATCATGCACTGGGAGTGCAATGTATTTGGCACAGGATCGCAGAGACATCCAGTTTGAAACAAAAGAGCTTGCGAGGCACATTCATGAACCTCGTGAGTGTGACTTGGTCAACTTGAAAATCCTGGCACGATACTTGATCGGAACGCCAGATGTTGCCATCATCACAAAGCTCGACGAAGCAAGCCGAGGACCGAACACGCCGGTGACTATGGCAAGCTTTGCAGACACAGACTGGGCAGGTTGCTTGGAGACTCGACGGTCGACTACCGGCGAGGTGCAGTCAGCAGGTGGCGCTGTCATGGAAACAGTTTGCCAGACACAACCTGGCCTGCCAGCAACCAGTTCAGGAGAAGCTGAAACAAGAGGGATTTCCAAATGTGCTCAAGGCAACATCTACCTCAAGGCATTGATTGAGGAAGACTTTGGGTTGACAGTGGAGTCACTCTCAAACACACTGTGGACAGACTCGAGCGCAGCCTTGCAGGCAGCGAAGCGTTTAGGAGTGGGTAAGATGAGACACGTCGAAGTGGCCCATCTGTTTGTGCAGGATGCCTTGAAACTGAAGTTATTCAAGATAGGCAAAATTGACGGGAAGCTTAACCCCGCCAATGCTCTCACAAAACACTTGCCTCCAGGAGAGAAGGCACAAGTGTACCCGTTGCTGGGGCTGGTAGACCTTAGCGAACCAAGTCTACAGAAGGCGGTCACAGAAGCTGCACAACTTGTTGTAGCAGGCATCAGCGACAAGCCAAGCAAACCAGTGCAAA
>CALGTP010000526.1 GCA_937902105.1 uncultured Actinomycetes bacterium | reverse complement strand
ATCGCAATCGTTTAGACATTGCCTTTGCGTTGCCGACCCATTTCGCGATCGATATCGCGTTGGGCATCTTTCTTGGCCAGTGCCTGACGCTTATCGCCTTTGGTGCGGCCTTGGGCAAGCGCAAGTTCAACTTTGGCGCGACCATCTTTGAAATACAAACTGAGCGGGATGAGCGCCAAGCGTTCCTGACCAACGCGGGCCGAGAGGCGGGCGATCTCACTGCGATTGAGCAGCAACTTGCGAGGTCGATTGGGGTCATGCGCCCCCACGCCATGGGCGAACTTATAGGGCGAGATGTGCATCCCCTCGATCCATATTTCGCCATCGTGGAAGCGGGCGTAGGTGTCAACGATTTGGACATGTCCATCACGCAGGCTTTTGACCTCGCTACCTTGCAGCATGATGCCAGCTTCAACGACATCCAAAATGGTGTAGTCGTGGCGCGCCTTGCGATTGCTGGCGATGAGCTTGGTGCCGGTGGCGGACATAGTGCTTTCAGGCTACGCCTTGGGCGTCAGGGCGATACCCTGCAGGGGGTGGAAGCAACTGGTGGTGCACTCCGTGAAGAACTCTTCGTCACCCCTGAGGTGTACGAGGCGATGTCCGTTTTGGCTGTGGCTGAGTATCCGCTTGAAGCCTGTGGGTTGATGGCGGGGGAGCCTGGCTCAAACCGCATCACGCATTTTTTCCCCTGTCGCAACATTGAGCAGTCGGCGCGGATTTACACCATTGACCCAATCGATCACCTACGGGCAGAACGCACAGCCGAAGATGCCGGACTTGAAATCAGGGGCGTGATGCACAGTCATACCCATACCGAGGCCTTCCCCAGTCCCACGGATGTGTCAGCGGCTCCCGACCCCGATTGGCATTATCTGATTGTCACCCTGAAAAGGGAAACGCCAGAAATGCGCACCTATCGCATCATCAAAGACCTGATCGCAGAGGTCACAGTCGAAATTCTGAGGTAATTGAGGCTTGTGTTCTCATTTGCCCGAGGATTCATTAGAATCCCGAGTGACTTAGTAGGGAATTCACCCTGCGGTGGCAATGATGGAGGTGAGTATGGTTCCGTTCGAGAGTGTGATTGACCTCATTGGCAACACCCCGCTCGTTGACGTCAGTTGTTTGTCGCCCAATCCCAAGGTTCGCATTTTGGCGAAATTGGAGAACCAAAACCCCTTTGGTTCGGTGAAGGACCGCATCGCTAAATCAATGATTGAAGACGCCGAAAAGAATGGTCGTTTGTTGCCAGGTCAGACCATCATTGAGCCATCCTCGGGGAACACAGGTATTGCCTTGGCTGCCATCGCTCAGGTGCGGGGTTATCCGATCAAGATTTTGATGCCGACAAGCGTGTCCATTGAGCGTCGCCAGATGCTCGACATTTTTGGAGCGGAAGTGATTTTGACTCCGGGCGCCGAAGGTTCAAATGGAGCCGTCTTGCGAGCGATTGAAATGTCAAAGCAGAATCCTGAATGGTGTTTCTTATATCAGTACGCCAACGACGCCAATGCGCGTGCCCACTACGAAGGCACTGGACCTGAAATTTTGCGGGATTGCCCAGAGATCACCCACTTTGTCGCAGGCCTCGGAACCAGCGGAACCTTGATGGGCACGGGTCGGTATCTCAAAGAGAATAAGCCTGGGGTCAAGATCATCGCCGTTGAACCACCACTGGGTGAAAGCGTTGAAGGATTGCGAAATCTTGATGAAGGTTATGTCCCGCCGTTGTTTGACAATTGGCATGGCTTTGACATTCTTGATCGCAAGCGCGTCGTGCGTCCACGTGAATCCATTGAATGGACGCGGCGCATGGTTCGTGAATGCGGCATCTTTTCGGGTATTTCGGCGGGCGCGGCACTGGCTGGCGCGGCCAAAGTTGCCAGTGAGATTGATGAAGGCACGATTGTTTTTATCGTCTGTGATGGTGGCTGGAAATATCTCTCAACCGGCGCCTACACCGACGATTTGGATGAGGCCGAAGCCCGCGCCGAAAAGATCATTTACTTCTAAAACAGTGAGTGAAATCTGGATGTCACGAATGTGATGCGCAAAATGGTGTGATCGTCCTCATTTATGAGTGCACACCCCTGCGGTACTGTTTCGTTCAGTGAATATGGAAAAAGGCAAGAAATCAATTGCGGGATCTCGCCGAGATACTCGTCGACGCTTTGAGCAGTGGGTGCAAAATCCTGCGTGCGGGGCGAATCTTGTGTCAGCGGTGCACAACGTCAAAATGGGGGCCGTGGCTCGGCGTGAGAATCCACTGGCACCCAAAGAGGGGCAATCGGTTTTCGCTTTAGCCCGAGGCAACAATTTTGAAGCCAGCCTTGTCCGCGATGGTGCAAAAGTTCTTCTTGCAGCAATGCACAAAGTTGGGCTCTTGAAAAAAACCGAAAAGTCATTTCTCGATTTTCGTACTTCTGTTAATGGTGGACCTCTCACAGATTTAGATGAGGCAATCAAGAAATCTGAAAAGTTGCTCATATCTTTAGCGGACACATCAACTTTTCGGGGCGTTATCTCAAGTCTGACTTTGCGAATTCCCAAAGGCGTGATGCTCCCTGAGGCCACGCTGATCATTGATGTCGTATGCATCAAGGACAATCCTGAGGAAGATGCAGGCGCCATTATCTCTGTCGGTGAAGTCAAAACATATCCCGATCGTGGCGGCTACACATCAAAATCCGATCTAGCCAAAGCCCGTGCCCAGATGGGACTGTATGTCCACGCTCTTGAACTAGTTCTAGAAAAACTAGGCATGAGCACGTCTCTTGCCCTGAGCAATGAAGGTTTTCTGATTCTCACCTATCCAGGCTCAAATCAACCGCGAATCAGAATGGGTGAAGATCTGCGATTCCAAGCAGAGCGGGCCAAGCGTGGATTTGAGTTGATGGGAGAGTCTGCTGAACGTCTGCCTGACATCATCGGTGCGGGTGAGGATGAAGAAGATCTGGACATGATTAATGAAGTATTGAAAGCACCTGTGGCCTTTAGTGATGCTTGCTTATCATTTTGTGAGCGCTCTGAGGCGTGCTTCAATCGTGCGATGGCCGAGGGAAGCGGCGCAGTTCTCGGTGATGAGGTTGAGCGATTTCTCGGTGGCTTAAGTTTGTCGCGCGTCGATGAGTTGCTTGATGGAGCCAAGGCTAAAAATTCCGCAGAGCGTGATTTTCTCTCTCAGATGAAAAGCCCGATTGTTGGTTTTTCGTGAGCGGCGAATTAGAAACTATTCGTCGCATCACTGCTTGGCACGTGGGCTCCGCACTTCCGCGCGGTGAAGTCATCAACGTTCATGTCGCTGACAACGATGAAATATTGATCCTGTCATTCGTGCGTATGGGAGGCGAGTCCTTGCCGTGGGGAGTTGCTGTCGGTCTCATGGGCGAAGAAGCAGAGTTCTTTAGTGTCGCGGATCCACGTAACCGTGATCTGGTAGCAACAAGTTTGGTTGAGGTGGCGAAGCGAGTCCTGATTCACTTTGGTCACCCCGACTTCACCGAGAACACCGATGAGACAGCGATGATGTATCGGCATCGCCAAATATGGGTGCCGGGTCGATCGCATCTTGACCTTTTACACACCATCGCTTTCGCCTATGCCCGCACAAATTGGGATCGCCCAGAGATCGAAGTTCTGCGAGCCTTTGGACAACTGTGCAACTGTCTCTTCGTTGAATCGCAAAGACCGGGACAGCAGACCGTCATCGTGGCATCTGACGCCCTGAAGATCGCTCATGTTTTTCCTGGATCATCAGTGCGGCAGGGTCATCTTGGTTATTTACTCGGTTGGTTGGGTCGCCAACGAACGCGCCAGACCCGTCTGGCGGCCGCTCACGCAGCAGAGAAACTTTCAGTTGCCGCCATGCTCGATCCTGAATTAGAGCGCAGCCAATTAGGTCCCTTGGTGGAAAAGTGGAATGAGCCGGCGTGGGATGAGCGCGTGAGCAAAGGTAAAAAGACCGCAGTCGCAATCTCTCAGGTTTTACAAACAGAGTTGGAGCGTCGACACCAATTGGTGGAAAGCACAATTGAGATTTTGCGTCAGGATGCTCGCGCATACAACTCTGGATTGACCGATCTCGTACGCATTGGTACCGACAAATTTTCCAAGTTGTGGTTCGATAACGCATTGAGGGAATCGGCTGGCAATATTGATGAGCGCCCTTTTTGGCCCGGTCTCTGGGGAGATGTGAACGCGCGTGAGGCGTCATTCGCCTACCACCAGCGGGTAGCGGCAGACAGAGAACGCGTCCATTTCTTGGTTCATGGCGATCCTGAATTGCAGAATGAAGAATTGATGAAAGGTCATGGACTACGCGGCAAAGTGAAATCCGTTTCAGGTAATGGATCTACGTGGACCTTTATCTATGATTATCCCGAGTTGCCATCATTGAAAATAGGTGGGACTTTATCTATCGCCGGGATTCCCAAATGTTCCTTAACGATCGTCTCCATTGATCCAGAGACACGTGAAGTGATTCTTATTCCAGGGTGGAAATCGCGAAAAACTGGGGTAGGGCCCGCAGCTGAGGCACCTAGTGACCGATCATGGTTACGTCAAACGCTGATTTTACTCGAGGATTTCCCGGCAAATTTGGTGGCCAAACTCTCCTACAAAGTCGCTAAACAATCCGAAACAGACTTTGACATTCTTGATTATTTCTCCTTCGAGGCCGACGATGTTCCAGTTGCTGGGGGTGATGATGAATGAGCAAGGTGATTAAATCGCTCAAAGAATTCATTCGTGGTGACCTGGCTTTATGCGTTGTGAAGGCGCCGCCTGGATCAGGTAAAACATACACATTAATCGAATCACTAGAAGTTGTTATAAAGAGCAAGTTGCGGGTTGTCATTGTTGCCCAAACGAATAATCAAGTAGATCAAATTTGCCAACGAATTGTTGAGCGTTTTACCGATCAGATTGTTTATCGGTATTCGAGCAAGAGTTACGACACTCGCTCAGACGGGCATGAGCGGGTGAGTGTGGTGAAGCACTCATCGGGTCTTCCGGTTCGTTCGGGCATCGTTGTCGGAACGGCTTCAAAGTTTGGCTTATCCGAACTGGATGGGCAGTTTGACTTGCTCTTTGTTGATGAAGCATGGCAAATGGCCTGGGCTGACTTCCTGCCGATGCGACACATCGCCCCGCGCTACATATTGATTGGTGATCCCGGACAGATTCCTCCGACTATTGGTATTGAAGTTGATCGATGGGAGTCGTCGTATTTTCAGCCTCACGTCGCCACTCCGCAGATCATTCTGGCAAACCCTAAATTGGCTGATGACCTGCTGGCTCTGGAGATAGCAGTGTGTCGCCGTCTTCCTGCCGATTCAACTGCTCTGGTCAATGGCTTCTATGACTTCAAGTTTGGGTCAGATGCCCAACCAGGGGAGCGTTTTATTCGGCCGACGCGACAAGCAGCGGTTGACTCACTGGCAGATGATTCTGTTGATCGGGCACTGCAACAGATGTGGCAATCAAAAGAGCCTTATTCGACTTCAATGATCGGCTACCCAACTCCAGTTTCAGGGCCGGCATCGGGAACCGATCTTGAATTGGCTGCTTTTGTCGGTGACATAGTGAAGCGTCTGATGGACCGCAAGTGTGAGATTTCAACGGGACCTCATGAGCGCGACAAACCCCGTCAATTAACGATCAATGACATTGGTGTTGTCTCAACTCATAACCAAATGAATACTGCGATCCAGCATGTGCTTGTAGGTATCAAAAAGTCATACGAGAAAATTAGAGTGACGACTCCGGAGCGATGGCAGGGCTTGGAAAAGCCAATCATGATCGCCGTTCACCCGTTATCAGGCGTGACATCACCATCGGGATTTGATCTTGAGACTGGTCGTCTGTGTGTGATGTCCTCGCGGCATGAAGCAGCATGTTTCTTTGTTACTCGTGACCATATTTCGGAGACTTTAGATGCACATCTGCCTTCCGCTGATCAAGCCCTTGGCTGTGCAGATTTAGTCGGTCGAGGACATGCTATGCACCGTCAATTTTTGCTTTACCACGAACAAAGGAACCTCATTGTCTGATCCTGCTGCTCTAGAAATCAAGATCCCTGCCGGTGATAGCGGAGACGGGCGCTTCACCAATGACTGTGGCCATCGGGTCGTAAACGACCGCGACCCTGCCTACGCGGATGTGCCGCGTACTGAACCCAGTGCTTTTTTACAGATGTTATTTGAGCAAGGACTTGAACATGAAGATGAGATTTTCTCACTTCTTGAACGCGCGCATGGCGTCACGAGGTTGTCTCCCGACAGCGGAGGGGACCTTGGTCAGCAAACAACTTTGGCAATGCATAAAGGTGAACGGTTGATCCTGGGATCGCAACTATCAACCGTGAACGGACGATCTGGACGTCCAGACATTTTGGTTCGTGTGGGAGATAAAAAAAATGCAGAGGGAAAGTGGGAGTATCTTCCCGTTGATGTGAAGTTTCATTCCGCACTTGATGGGTCAGCTAAACCTAAGGAATGGAACGTCGGGTCAATTGATGATCCATGGTGGGAGTCGTGCATTCTTGCTGAGGTAGGGAAGGGAACGCCCGACAAAAATGATTCATTACAGTTGGCTCACTACTGGCAGATGTTGAGCGATCTGGGACATGCGGGCTCAACCGATCCACTTGGTGGCATTTTTGATCGAGATGGAATTCTCGTGTGGCGTCAACTTGATGAGCCGATGTGGAAACATCCTGATCCGAACACTCAAGAGACGAAACAACGTTCGGCACTAGAGATAGCCAATCTGGAATGGTCTTTTCGCTGGCGGGCGATCACCATTGTTCTCAACCAAAAGCCAGAACAGCGTTTAACAGAGCCAATCCTGCACGGCAATTGCGCCCAATGCACGTGGAGCAATGTGTGTTATGACGAATTGGATGAAATACATCATGTGTCTCTAGTCGCTGGAGTCACGCTAGATAACGTTCACTCGCTTGGAGGGGCCGACATCGTGACGATGGAGGAACTTGCTGCTGTGGATCTACGGACAGCACAACTGATGGTCGGAGCGAAAGCCAACAATCTTGATTTGGCAGAACTGGTTGCCTCAGCGCACGCTCATTCACATCCGAGTGCACCTGTCACAGTGCTCACTGGAAAAAAGAAAAATGGGCCTGCATATCTTGAATCAGTCGGCATCACTGCAGTTGGAGATCTTCTGACATTGAATTCCACGGCATTGTTGATTAAGCCTTTTACCCGCTTGGTCTCAAGTATTGACGGAGCACGCGTGCGCCTTCGGGGTGATGGGCATCCATATTCGGAACGGAACGATCCTTTGTCAAGCCTTTCGCGCGGAGATATTGAGGTCGACATTGACATGGAAAATGCTGAGATTGTCTATTTATGGGGCACCTATCTCACTGATCATCGTGATGTAACGACAACTTCTGCTCTAGTGCAACCTGGCTATCGTCCATTTCACACTTTTGATGGACTCGACGAGTTCGAAGAAGGTCGGCAATTTATTTTGCTCTGGAACTGGATGCATGAGTTGATTGACTGGGGCCGTAAAAATGGCAACAGCGTTCGCTTCTACTGTTATACAAATGCCGAAGAAAATAAAATGAATGAGGTCACAACTCGGCATGCGAATCTTGCGGGGATGCCAACACTTGACCAGATTCAGGAGTTTGTGACGAGCGAATTTTGGGTAGATCTGAAAAAGACTGTTGACAAGTTTGTTTGGCCGACGGACGGTTTAGGTCTGAAAAAAGTTGCTCCGTTAGCGGGCTTTTCTTGGCATAGTGAGGACGCAGGTGGCGACAACTCAATCTTGTGGTTCGAAAAGGCAATGAATTCAGCCGATGAAAACGAACGCCAAGAAATGCGCGATCGCCTTTTGCAATATAACGAAGATGACGTCGTTGCGACCTTGGTCGTGCGTGACTGGCTTGATGACGGTCTGTGCGGGCGGACATGGACTATTGAGTCGGTGACAGCGCTTGATCATCTGTATGCCTGAGAACTGTTGTCGCTGATTGTTGGCGGTTAACGACCGAGCACCAGCGTCACGAGTCCACCGACAACAAGTAGCGACGAGAGAATTCGTCGTAGTCCGCTGTCTTCTTTCAGTACCTTCCAGCCAATGAATGTTGCGAAGACCACACTTGATTCGCGTAATGCGGTGACATAGCCAACCGGAGCGCGACGTACTGCCAACAACACCATCCAATAGGTAATCAGGGATGCCAATCCAGTGAAGAAATATTGTCGCCAAAGCGTGGGCACGCTGGCTTTCATCTCAGACCATCGATGTCGATAGAGACCCTGAAAAGTGGTACCGATTCCGCCAGTGACAAAGATCGCCATGGCGTACGCACTGCCAACTGTTGAGCGCGACCCTTTACTGTCGATCACGGTGTAGGCGCCAATGAGACTGGCAACGATCAGCGCCGGCCATACATGATTCCAATCAACTTGACCAGAAAGTATGACCAGTCCAGCGACCACGATGATGATGCCGAGAATCGAAAGTGGCGATAAGTGGTCATCAAGAAAAAAGACTCCACCGATCGCGGCGACTAATGCTCCACCGCCTCGGGCAATGGGATATGTCACGCTGAAGTCAGCGATCTCGTATGTACGCGCCAAGCGTCCAATGTAGAAGGCGTGCACTGCGCCACTCGCCGTCGCCCAACCCCATGCTGAGAGACCGAGATCTCCCTGCAATGTGGCGATGACTGCGTACGGCAGACCAATCAACCCACCAGCAACAAAGAGTCCCCACAGCGCCAGCCAGCGATCACCTGACTGCTTGATCTTGAGATTCCATCCAGCATGCAGCACGGCAGCTCCGAGAGCGAGAAGCGTGGCGGCGAGCAAAAGTTTTAGATTTCAAACTGAATGGAAGCGCGAGTCGCAACAAATGGAGCAGTGAACTCGGCAATGAATGCTTTGTGATCTGGATGATCGCGATACGCAACGTAGTCATCAATGTTGTTGAAGACAGCGGTGACTGCGAAATCATATGTACCTGGGTTGATGCCTACGTTGGCTCCATATTCATATGTGCGAATCTGCGGGATCTTCGGGCGCAGTTCGCCGAGGGCCTCAATGGTCCGCTCGACATGACCTGCTGGGATGTCGGGTTTCCAGTTAAACAAAACAATGTGTCGATACATAGCCATACATTGACCGTAGTCCTGTGACTTGAGTGATCTCTTGTTCGCCACCAAACCGCGTAGCGTAGGGGATGTGAGTGCAGGCAAAGATCTCGGTCATCAGGTGCCAAGCACCACCGATGGACCCATTGGCATGTTTGACTCAGGCTTTGGTGGTCTGACCGTAGCCCGCGCCGTTATCGACCTCTTGCCTAGCGAAGACGTTGTCTATATCGGCGATACAGGTCGCTACCCGTACGGTGACAAGAAGTCTGAGGATGTGCGGGCGTACGCCCGAGAGTTGGCCTGGAGTTTGGTGAAGGATCACCATGCCAAGGCCATCGTCGTGGCATGCAATACCGCCGCCGCTGCGTTACCAGTGCACGAACTTGAAGCCGAACTGGCGGCCGCTGGTGTGATGGTTCCTGTGATCGGAGTTATTGAACCAGGCGCACAGTCCCTTGTTCGCGCGACTCGGTCAGGACGCGTGGGAGTGATCGGCACGATGGGAACCATCGGCTCGGGGGCCTATGACCGCGCTGTCGCACAAGCTTCACTTGGTTCAACAGTTCAGTTGGTCAGCGCGTCATGTCCTGGTTTCGTTGAGTTTGTTGAACGCGGGCGAACAACAGGTCCAGATGTCTCCATTTTGGCGCAACGTTTATTAGCACCAATACTTGAAGCCGATGTTGATGCGTTGCTGCTTGGCTGCACTCACTATCCATATTTGGCGCGAGTGATATCCGACGTCTTAGGTTCTCATGTGACCTTGGTATCCTCGGCCGATGAAACTGCTTTTGCGTTACGCGATCAGTTGGGTCAAGCCGCACTGTTGAAGCCGGATATAGGCGCGAGTGGTCAACATCAGTTCATGTCAAGTGGGGATGTGGCATGGTTTAAGGAACTAGGTGCCCGTTTACTGGGTCCCGAATTAACAAATGTCAACATATGGAACAGAAAGACAGATGAATCATGAGCAACCCAGGTACCCGATTTGATGGTCGACATCACGATGAATTCCGTCCCATTACTTTTGAACGCGATTTCACTGAGATGTCAGCGGGCAGTGTGTTGGTGTCTTTTGGGCGTACACGTGTGCTGTGCACCGCGAGCATTGATGAAGACGTGCCACGTTGGATGAAAGGCAGCGGTAAGGGTTGGGTGACAGCCGAATATTCAATGTTGCCGGGCTCATCTCCCGATCGTGTTGATCGCGAAGCAGCCAAGGGAAAGCAGAGCGGACGTACCGTAGAAATCCAGCGTCTGATCGGTCGTAGTTTGCGAGCCTCGTGCGATATGGGTCTCCTCGGCGAGCGTCAGGTCGTCGTTGACTGCGATGTTTTACAGGCCGATGGAGGAACGCGCACTGCCAGCATTTGTGGTGGTTACCTAGCCTTGCATGATGCCCTAAGTCGCCTTGTGCAAAATGGTGTCATTGGTCAGCATCCGTTGACTTCACTGTGTGCTGCGATCAGCGTCGGCATTGTCAACGGGACTCCCGTGATTGACCTGCCGTATGTCGAAGACAGCACCGCCGAAGTTGATATGAATGTCGTGATGTTGCGTGAAAAGGGGAGCACCCTCAATCGCTTTGTGGAGGTTCAAGGCACGGCCGAAGGGATGGCCTTTAGTCGCAGTGAACTTGACTCATTATTGGGGCTCGCAGAAAATGGATTGACGCAAATCTTTGATCTGCAGGCTGAACTACTGACAGATCAGCCTTCTCGCCGACCCAAGTGATTGATCGTCCAGTGAATCTGCCAACCCTGGTATGTGCTTCGGCTAACCCGGATAAGGTCTACGAAATTGAGCAATTGTTGCACGGGATTGCTCGTTTATTGCCCCGCCCAGCCGATATCGCCGATGTCGAAGAAAATGCTGACACATTGGTGGGCAACGCCCGATTGAAAGCACAAGCCATTTGTGAGGTCACTGCTCAAGCCGCAGTGGCAGATGACACCGGTTTGTTCGTCGCTGCCCTGCCAGGTGAATTGGGAGTCCGTACTGCGCGCTATGCCGCCGATTGGCCAGAGCACGCAACATCACCGTATGCCACTAATCGAATGAAGTTATTGCAGGCGCTCGATGATCGCAGGTGTGCATCAATCGAGCAACGCAGTGCTTATTTTTTGACTGTCGTGATCGTTTGTTATCCCGACGGATCTGAAATGATTGTTGAAGGTCGCTGCGATGGATATATCGCCTTGAGTGAACGCGGAGACCGCGGTTTTGGCTTTGACCCACTGTTCGTCCCAGTTCCAGGAATATTGGACGGGGATCAACGAACATTTTCTGAGATGAGCGATGAAGAAAAGAACGAACTATCACATCGGGGTAAAGCATTTCGTTTATTGGCCAGCGCATTGCAGGCGTGATGGCATCACCAACCGCGTAGATCGACTGGCCAACTTTCGATCACTGCAGAAGTTGCAGTGAGTCCATTACTGAGATAGATCATGTCGTGCATGGCGATAGTCGGATCTATGTGCGCGGGTTGAACAAAAATGCGATCTCCTACATTGGGTAGTGGTGCATTATCTTTCATCGAGAACGTGGTGTGTTCGTCGCTGCAGAACCACACGCTGGCTCCATCAATCGTCGGGTTGCCATGGTCCATTCCGAGTGATTTCAATCCGACGTCAATGACAGCCCATGAGTCACTCACAGAAATCACCGTACCTAGGACATAAAGCGCTTGTTGAAAAGGTAGATCCAGCGCCCCATAGTGCGAATCCATCAACGCGTAACTTCCGGCCTGAATTTCGGTGATTCGACCAAGTACTGGGTCGGCAGTGTCGTATAGATCGAATGTTCCTGTGCCACCTGCAGAAATAATTAAGCAATCTGGACCGCTCGCAGAGCGCACCTCATCAAAACAATTGACCAGTATTTCCATCGCTGAACGAACTTTGGCTTGTTGTTCGGAGCGATCGGCAACTGTCATCAGATGTCCTTCGTATCCCATCACACCCCGTACATTGAGTCCGCGAGATACAGCAAAGTTTGCAAGAGCAGATGCACCCGCTGGTGCAACGCCACAGCGTGGTAGACCGACATTGATGTCAATCAGTACATCGCGAATCCCCGCTTGTGCTGCCAGCGTGGCGGTGATCTGTGAATCAACGGCCACTGTGATGCGCGCTTGATCAAGTAGCGATGCCATCTCTGACAAGCGCCGCTGATCCACGGTTTCGTTGGCAAGCAATAAGTCCGAACCGAGACCGGCGTGCACCATGCCGATCACTTCGCGGGGTGTGGCACAGGTGAAAGATGTGTGTCCTTGAGATGCCAATCGCTGCGCCAATGTGCTGCACTTGTGGGCCTTGACATGAGGTCGCAGAGTCAAACCGGGCCGAATAGCGGACATGGTCGCGACATTGGAATCAAATCGTGACTGGTCAAGGACTAACGCCGGTGTCGGTAGATCCTGGATCTTTGATCCAGTACCAGTGGTCGCGTGAAAAGTCATGCACTAGTTCTAGTGCGGGCGGAGGGACTTGAACCCACACTCCTTTCGGAACAGGAACCTAAATCCTGCGCGTCTGCCAGTTTCGCCACGCCCGCAAAGCCGTGTTAGCGCTAGGAACGCTATCGGCGCAGGGGCTAAGGTTTGCCGATGATCAAAGTCTCCGTGTTTTACCCGTCCAGCGAAGCCAGTACCTTCGACCACGATTACTACCGCACTACCCATGTGCCCTTATGTGCCAAGGCGTGGAATCCCGTCAGTTCGCAGATCGATCGGGGAGTCGATGGCCCTTATGTGGCCGCCGTGCACTTCGTTTTTGACTCGCTGGGAGCATTTCAGGGGGCGATGGGTTCACCTTTGACAGGCGAAGTCATGGCCGATGTGGCGAATTACACGAATATCACACCTGTGATGCAGGTCGCGGAGATCGTCGAAGGCTAAATAAGTGACAAGTGTCGGGTAAAACCGCACCACACTCCACCTGTTTGTCGATTTATTTGACAAACTGTAAAGGTGACACAAGTTTCCGTGAGTGAGCAAACCACCCAAGCCCTGGAAAATCAGTTTGGCTTAGCTGATCGGGTCGTGGACTCTGCTGCCTTATCCAACACGGTCGCCCGTTTTCGCGAACAGGGCATTGTGCTACCGACATTTGCCCAGTTGGCAAATCCATCTTCATTTGACGCTGCGATTGTCGGTGATGCCAATCCTCAGGGTCCAGACGCCCGCAACCTTTGGCGTGTGCACTGGTATAACGATCTCGCAGGCGATCGTGTCAGCGTGCCTGATCATGTGGTGCTGCCGTCCTCGTTGACGGGTGTTGCCAATCCGATCATTGTCGTCTTCGGTGACCGCTTCCCGATGATCACTGCGCATAAGGTTTTGGCGGCGTATTCCTGCCTCGCGCCGCGTCTTGTGACCGGTCAGTTTGATCCCACATATCACCGCGCTATCTGGCCCTCGACTGGCAACTACGCCCGTGGCGGTGTGGCGATTAGTCGCATCATGGGTTGTCGCGGCGTGGCGATTCTTCCTGCTGGTATGAGCCAGGAACGTTTTGATTGGCTTGACAAATGGTGCGCCAACCCTGCCGAGGATGTCATCAAGACTGTTGGCACCGAAAGCAATGTCAAAGAAATTTATGACGCTTGTAATGAACTTGATAAAGACCCCGTGAACTTTATTTTTAATCAGTTCTGCGAGTTCTCCAATCACCTTGGGCACTACGAAGTAACTGGTCGCGCGTTTGGTCATGTCTTTGAAACAGTGCGCGACGAGATGAAAAAAGCCGGCCGAGACATTACCTTGGCGGCATTCACATCAGCGACGGGTTCGGCGGGCACGATTGCTGCTGGTGATCGCTTGAAGGACGATTACGGCGCGCGCATCGTTTCTGTGGAAGCCCTGGAATGCCCAACAATGTTGGAGAACGGTTTTGGCGAACACAACATTCAGGGAATCGGCGACAAGCACATTCCTCTGATTCACAACATCACCAACAGCGATGTTGTCTGTGGCATTAGCGATCGTGCCACCGACGAATTAGATGTGCTGTTTAATACGCCGGCGGGTCGCGCCTATTTGGCTGACAAAAAAGGTTTATCGCCAGAACTCATTGAGGCTCTCTCGCACTTTGGTTTCTCGTCAATTTGCAACACTTTGGCCGCCATCAAGACATCAAAGTTGCTCAATCTCGGGCCCGATCAAGCAGTTTTGACGGTGGCCACAGATGGTGGCGCTTTGTATCCAAGTTCGCGAGTCACGACATTGAATAAGCGCTTTCATGGAGAAATGACGGCCGCCGATGCCGCCGAAGTATTCGAGCGACATTTTGGTGATATCACCACCGATGACATGATTGATCTCACCGCACGTGATCGCAATCGCATTTTTAACTTGGGTTATTACACATGGGTTGAGCAACAGGGCACACCCTTTGAATTGTTTGAAGCGCGTCGTGATCAATCCTTCTGGCGTGGACTCCGTCGCTACTTGCCAATCTGGGATGAGATGATTACTGATTTCAACGCCCGTGTTGCAAAGGGCTGACGTACATCAATGAGCGGTTTGACTTGCGCTACGTGCTCGATGCATGTGCCAGTTAATACTTTTGCGCCTTGGCGTTGTCCCAATGAAAATGGTGATCGCCATCATGTTCTGTTGATCGATGAAGTAGACAATCTGCTCATTGACGATGACCTAAATCCTTTCATCGCTTTTCGTCAAAATATGATGTGGTGGCA
Organism: uncultured Actinomycetes bacterium; assembly: GCA_937902105.1. GTDB lineage: Bacteria > Actinomycetota > Acidimicrobiia > Acidimicrobiales > Ilumatobacteraceae > Casp-actino8. The sequence goes on along the minus strand of CALGTP010000526.1, from coordinate 21,399 downwards.
GTTCGCTACTGCCAATGCAATGAGCGACGAAAAGATCGTGCAATTGGTACGCGAACTTGATCTCGCTATTGCCGACGTGGACGGTACAGGATTTCACTTCACGCCTGTGACTCGCCAAGAAAAACTCAGTCATGAACTTGGATTTACTTCATCGGGTGGCGTGTGGGTCAAAGATGAGACCCACAATGTTGCGGGTAGTCAAAAAGCACGACACTTGATGTCGATCTTGTTGCATCTGCTGATTGCCGAAGAACTGAAAATGACACCATGGTCATCACCAGCGAGTCGACCTCCACTGGCGATTTCGTCTTGTGGCAACGCGGCTATTGCGGCAGCGACCTTGGCCGCAGCGGTGAACTGGCCGATCGATGTCTTTATTCCGAAATGGGCCGACGGCATTGTCGTTGACACGCTGACCAAACTTGGGGCGCGAATTCATCGTTGCCCTCGCCGAGATCATGATCTGCCTGGTGACCCGACAGTTTTAAGATTCCGCGAGGCCGTGACTGCGGGAGCGATTCCTTTCAGTGTGCAGGGTCCAGAAAATGCGTTGTGCTTGGATGGTGGTCGCACAATTGGTTGGGAAATGGCTAAACAATTAGGCGCTGAGAATCTTCATCGGCTGACTGCGGTCTATGTACAAGTAGGTGGGGGAGCTTTTGCTGCATCGTTATCTCGCGGTCTCAGTGAGTCGGGATTTGATGTACCGCTAGTGGCTGTACAAACCGCAGGTTGCGCTCCATTGGAGCGGGCATGGAAATCGGCTCAAGATGTTGCCGACTGCGCCAGCGATTGGTCGACGCATATGTGGCCGTGGGAAGAGCCTCCGGCATCACTGGCCGACGGGATTCTTGATGACGAAACCTATGATTGGGTCGCTGACACACAGCAATTACGTCGCACTAACGGCAGGGTTGTTATCGCCAGTGAGGAGGATGTTGTCAGAGCCGCAAGTATCGGGGCGAAGCTCACGGCAATTCACTCCAGCGCGACGGGAACGGCTGGTTTAGCGGGACTACTCAGCGAGCGCGCTGTGATTGGCGACAGTGACCGGGTGGCGCTCGTGCTTTCTGGAATCAGCCGTCATTGATTTTGGTGTGACTTTTCGGCTTTCGCCACCCCGACATTCGGAGCGACCGAGGGCTAGTCTTGGCATATGACTTTTGAAATAAATGCTCCGATGAACCTTGATTCTGGCGATGGGGGCGGCCGCTCAGATATTTTCACCCGACTTCTCAAAAGCCGTGTGATCATGCTCGGCACTGATGTCAATGACGAGATCGCCAATCAGATTTGTGCTCAATTGCTGTATCTCGAAGGCGAAGATGCCAACGCAGATATCTGGCTATACATCAATAGTCCTGGTGGCTCCGTGACTGCTGGTATGGCGATCTACGACACGATGCAGTTTGTTAGTTGCGATGTGGCCACAGTGTGCATGGGACTAGCGGCCTCGATGGGACAATTCTTGTTGACTGCCGGCGCAAAAGGTAAGCGTTACACACTGCCAAACGCACGCATCATGATGCATCAACCAAGTACCGGCCTGCGTGGCCAGGCTTCAGATATTGCGATTCAAGTTGAGCAGAATCGTTTTATCAAGTTCCGCTTGGCTGAACTCATTGCTGAACACTCGGGTCGCACGATTGAAGAAATCCAGGCTGACAGCGAGCGCGATCATTGGTTCAGTGCCCAAGAGGCTAAGGACTACGGCATTGTGGATAAGGTCATCTCGAAGCGTGGCGAGATTCTCTAAATCTCATGTGCTGACAATTACGGTGCCGCTGTCGTCGATGTCGTTATTCTTCCTTCAACGCCGATCACATCTGGCATCTCAAAGCCGCAGGTGGCTTCGACCCAGGCAGCCACATTGCGCGCTGGGCGTTCGGCCTTGTAGGCGTTGTCAGCAAGTTCTTGACGGCTTAACGGATCTTGCGGATCAACCTCGGCAGCTTGGCTCATCAATTCGGTGACAGTGTGCCAATCGTCTTGAATGGCCAAAGGCGTGATTCTGTCAAGTTTTTCGTAGCGCTTGAGGAGCTCTTTGATATCAGATGAAATCACTAAGGGGCCAGTGAGACCTGGCAACTGCTGATTTAGTTGAGTACAAAAGTTTGCGCCACCACGTTCTGGGTCGCTGCAGGCCTGGGTCGCGCATAAGAGGGCGATGAGTCCGGCAGATGAAATTCTTCGCAGGTTCTTTGCACGATTAATCATCAGTGTGCATTCTCTCAGACGCGAAGTACCTGTGGTTGTCACCGTCAATTAAATGTCTGCGCCCACATTGCTGTGATCCGCAGAATGCTGGGTCGATTTGAACCTTGGGGGAATGTCATGTTGTCAGCAGTTCGTTCGGCAAGCGTTGTGGCCGCCACAGGAACCCCAGTCACCGTTGAGGCACATATTGGCTTGGGATTACCTGTGTTCACGATCTTGGGTCGACCCGATGATGTGTGTCGTGAATCAAGAGATCGTGTCCGAGCTGCGATTTTAACGAGTGGTTTTCATTGGCCGAGTCGACGAATCACGATCAATTTAGCTCCAGCAACTCATAAAAAAGTTGGTAGCGCGCTTGATCTTGCGATTGCGATCGCTGTACTTGTGAGTGATGAACAGTTGCCTATGCAGTGTGCGCAAGGCGTGGCATTTCTTGGTGAACTGGGTCTTGATGGGCGAGTGCGTGCGGTGGCCGGCGTGGCGCCGATGGTTTTGGCACTGCGTGATGATGCGCCGAGTGAAGATGATTCTTTGATGCCCGAACACAGTCCGCTACAAAGTGTGGTTGTTCCGAGCAAGAATATTGCCGAGGCACGTATCGTTCGGCCTCCAGGGTTGCGCTGTGCGCAAACATTGCGTCAAGTGGCTGAGTGTTTGGTGGGGCTCATACCTTGGCCCGATGTTCCTGAAGCCCGCTTCGATGATGGATGTTTGGCCGATGCCCTGGATCTTTCTGATGTCCGCGGACAAGCCGCCGCTCGGCTTGGGCTTGAACTTTCTGCGAGTGGTGGACATCATCTGCTGTTAGTCGGTCCGCCCGGTTCTGGCAAAACAATGTTGGCTCAACGCTTGCCAGGAATCTTGCCGTTACTTGATGAACAAACTGCTTTGGAAGCAACATTGATTCGTTCCGCATCTGGAGAACCTCTGCCCCCCAGTGGACTCGTGACCCGGCCGCCAATACGCATGCCCCATCATGGTGCGAGTGCAGTCTCCATCGTCGGCGGGGGATCGTCTTCATTGCGACCTGGTGAAGTCAGTATGGCCCACGGAGGTGTGTTGTTTTTGGATGAACTTGGAGAGTTTGCTCCTTCTGTTCTTGATGCTCTTCGCCAACCTCTCGAAGAAGGTGTCATCCGTGTCTCACGAGCGCACACGCGTCTCACTCTGCCGGCACGCTTCACGCTCGTCGGGGCGACGAACCCATGTCCCTGCGGTGGCGGAGCCCCAGGCTCATGTGAATGCGATGAGGTCGCATTGACAAAATATCGACGGCGTTTTAGCGGACCATTCTTGGATCGTTTTGACGTGCGGGTATTGGTCCATCGTCCAGGAGTGGAAGAACTCTTAGGTGATGAATTGGGTGAGTCCACAGCCTGCGTGGCCGAACGGGTGATGAGATCACGATCCATTGCTCTTGAGCGTCAAGGCATATTGAACGCCCGTTTGTCAGGTGAACAACTGGATCACTTTGCCCCAGTTTCCCCCAAAGGAATGGAGTTACTCAGACAAGAATTAGAGCATGGACGCCTGACTGGTCGAGGTTTGCATCGCGTTCGCCGAGTGGCGCGCACATTGGCTGATCGCCAGGGCAGCATTGACGTAGTGAGTGATGCCCATATCGCCGCGGCATTGGCCCTACGCGCTCGGGTAGCCCCACGGCGTGGGGACGATCTGCGCAGTGTGGTGTAAAGCGCATGTCTTTTATTGATGAGAAAACAATGGCAGTGACGCGATTGGCAATGTTGCCAGCTATGTCAGCCCAGAGATTACGAAAACTCTTATCAGCAGGTGAGCCGAATGAGATCCTTGCTGTGATCACCGCCTGGAACGATCCGCGCGGGGTACCGATCGGCGACATGTCATTTTCTCTGCAGGCTCTTTTGGTGACGCAATGTTCAAAAACAATTCGCCAACCCCTCGGCGAATTGTGGTCGGCGGCACTGCGTGAAAATCATGAGATGCCCCATTCATTATCGTCAATGGATGTGCGAGTTTTAGGTGACGATGATTACCCGTCGGTCCTTGCTGATGATCGCTCTGCCCCAGCAGCGATTTTTACACGCGGCGATATCAGAACTCTGAATGCGCGACGGGTTGGCATCGTGGGCACAAGAAATGCCACTGAATATGGACGGCAAAGTGCCGCCCACTTCGCTCGGGTGCTCTCACAACATGGAGTGGCAGTGATCTCGGGGTTGGCACGTGGTATTGATGCTGCCGCTCATCGAGGAGTCCTAGGAGCGATGTACGCCGATGCTCAATGTGCTGGGCCCGTGGCAGTGGTGGCGACTGGACTTGACGTTGTGTATCCCCGTGAGCATGCGGGTTTATGGAAAATAGTGGGTGAGCGGGGCCTGATTATTTCGGAAAGTCCACCTGGCACTGAGCCATTGCCCTATCGCTTTCCATTACGTAATCGCATCATCGCCGCCTTAAGCGAAGTTCTTTTGGTTGTTGAATCGCGTTTAGATGGCGGGTCATTGATTACCGTACGCGAAGCATTGGATCGCGGCGTCACGGTGATGGCGGTTCCCGGGGCGACAACGACCAAGGCTTCACAAGGAACCAACATGCTGATCCGTGACGGTGCCTTGATTGCTATTGAACCCGATGATGTTTTGATGGCCCTCGGTCTTGACACACGGCGACAAGTTCCTGCTTTCGATTCGCGGTTACTGCCTATCGAAGGTGATAGTGATGTCCTTCATCTATTCGGCGCTGATCCGCTGACCCTTGATGATGTTTCACGCTCTGCGCAAAGAGATCTCGGGCTGTCCTTTGGAGATGTGGCCTTGGCGTTAGGGCGACTGCAGGCTCTTGGATGGTTGATGTGTACATCGGGTTGGTTTGAACGCATGAATTGCCCCAATGACTTGGGTCGATGAATAGTGGAATTTTAAAAATGGTGTATCGCAAAATGTCCTGATTGCGCTGGGCGCAGGCGGTATTCTTCTGAAGTGAGCAAAGTTGTGTGTCCACCTGATAACTGGAACGTCGACGAGTTCATTCTTTCTTTGTCATCGGTATCGCAGAATACTGTGAGCGCGTATCGCAGCGACCTCACAGACTTTGTTGCATGGTGTGAACGGGGTTTGGCTGATGCACCAGGCACTGTGGATCGTCTCATCTTGCGGCGCTATTTGGCTTATCTCGGGACGCGCAATTTTGCCAAACGGACGATAGCCCGTAAGGCTTCGGCGCTACGCCGCTATTTTTCTTGGGCGCGACGCACAACGCTCATAGCAACTGATCCATCTGTTTCTCTGCGCGCTCCTTCTGGAGAGGGCCATCTGCCGCGTGTTCTTGATGGCACAGAACTTCAGACATTGCTTGAGCCGACCGAGTTTGATGAGAACGAACCGTTGTGGCGTCGTTGTCGTGATGATGCTTTGTTGGAAATTTTGTACGGCAGTGGCTTGCGTGTAGGAGAACTTTGCGGTCTTGATATTGATAGCGCTGACCTCAAACGTTCGTCGGTCACAGTGTGGGGTAAGGGAGCCAAGGAACGTCGCGTACCGATGTCTTTAGCGGCAGTTGAAACTGTGCAGATGTGGCTAAAGATCCGCCACGAAGTGGTGGGCGAGGCATCGGGGGCAGCATTGTTTTTAAACTCTCGCGGCAAACGACTGGGAACTCGTGATGTTCGCCGAGTGCTTGATCATCGAGCAATCAATCCCACTCACCCCCATGCATTGCGACACACCTATGCCACTCATTTACTTGACGGTGGCGCTGATTTACGCTCCGTACAGGAACTTTTGGGACATAGCGATGTGGCTACAACTCAGCGATACACACACGTGAGCAAGGAGCGTCTACGGTCTGTGTATACAAGTACCCATCCCCGGGCCTAAGTGGCTCGACAATGAAAACGTATAGCGCCAATGACCGAACCCGAAGAAAAACCTTCTCGTACTACACCTGCCATTGAGCGCGCCTGGGTTCGCTGGGTTGAACAACGTAATGAAGAGGCACGCGATCAACTCATCGTCCACTACTCGCCATTAGTCAAGTTCGTGGCTGGTCGTGTTGCTGCTGGATTGCCGGCAGGGGTCGACGCCGGCGAACTGACGGGGACGGGTGTTTTCGGTCTGATGGATGCCGTTGATCGGTTTGATCCGAGCCTTGGCTTTAAGTTTGAAACATTCGCCGTGCCCCGTATCAAAGGTGCCATTCTCGATGGGTTGAGGGCACTTGACTGGGTGCCACGTTCGGTGCGCACCCACTCTCGACAGATTGAAACTGCGGTTGCGAAATTAAATAACGAATTCAAACGTGCTCCCACGGATGAAGAAATATGTACTGAGATTGGCATCAGCCTAGAAGAACTTCACAAATGGTTATCGACCATTTCGGTGGCCAACGTTGGTCCACTCGATCATCTCGTCGGCGCTGGCGATGGTGAGCAACGTCAGTTGCCTGCCTCGCCTGATCAGGGTCCCGATATCGCTATTGAAGAAAAAGAACTTCGTCAGACGATGCGCGCTGAAATACGTAACTTGCCCGAGCGAGAGCGAACTGTTGTTGCTCTGTACTACGACGAAGGTATGACCTTGTCGGAAATCGGCTCGGTTTTGGGTGTCACCGAAAGTCGGGTGTCGCAGATTCACTCCAAGGCAATCATTATGTTGCGTTCTCAATTGTCAGCCACCGGCGTCTGACACATACCGCCGCGGTCACTGCCTCGCACACAGTGAGAGATGCTGCCGATTATTTTCAGTGTTTTGATGTCCTGCCTCGTGCCTCCTGTTTCTGGACCGATCACGAATCCATTTGTTGAACCCGCTTGCATATTTTGTGCGGGGAACCGTGCCGTGGAGTTACGTACGCACATCGGCCAAGCGGTCGTTTCTCCCGTGACGGGGCAGATCACTTTCGTCGGTCGGGTGGTCAACCAGACATATGTAACTTTGACCCCTCACCCGATCGGTCGCGGATTCGGGCAAATTCTGATCACCGTCGGGGGAGTGGGAGCAGCGGCGAGTTTTCATGTGGGGAGCCGGGTCAGCGCTGGTGAGGTCCTGGGAACCGCACAATCCACGATCAGCCTCAGCATGCGGCGCAAGACGCCCGGTTCGCCGGCCGTGTACCTGGACCCGACGCCGCACCTTGCATATTGGCGGACTCGGGCAAGATTGGTCCCCAGCGACGGTTCGCCGGCCCGATTAACCCCGCGAATCCTCGCCTGTCGGGTATCTTTCGCCCCAGCAAAGTGGGGTAACGAGGGCTTTTCCCGCTAACCTGCTCCAGCAACACAAACCCTGCATGGTCCTCATCCTGCGGTCGTCACTTTCAGTGATGCGAGGTCCCATGCCCCTAACCGCAGAACCAGGAGGTAATGCCATGGCCATCGTCACGATGCGTCAATTGTTGGAAGCCCGAGTTCACTTCGGTCACCAAACCCGTCGTTGGAACCCAAAGATGAATCGTTTCATCTTTGGAGAGCGCAACGATATTTACATCATTGATCTTGAGCAGACTCTCGTACGTATCGAGACTGCCTACGCTTTCGTCCGCGATTTGGTCGCCGACGGCGGTGCGATTCTTTTCATCGGCACCAAGCAGCAGGCGCAAGACCCGATCGCCGGCTTTGCTGAAAAGTGTGGCATGCCTTATATCAACGAGCGTTGGTTGGGTGGCATGTTGACAAACTTCGAAACGATTTACAAGCGCGTACAAAAAATGATTGAACTTGAGCGTTTGCTGGAGACTGGTGAGTTTGCACTCATGCCAAAGAAAGAAGCTCTCTTGAAGAGCCGTGAATTGGCCAAGTTGCAGAAGAACCTCAACGGAATCCGTCATATGACCAAGCGCCCACAGGCTGTGTTCATCATTGACACGAAGAAAGAACACATCGGTGTCACCGAAGCCAACAAACTCGGAATTCCAATCGTAGGAATTGTTGATACCAACGTTGACCCTGATCTCATTACTTACCCAATCCCAGGTAACGATGACGCAATTCGCGCTAACGAACTGATGTCAAAGATGATCGCCGAAGCAGTGACTGAAGGTCGTTACATTGCCTCGAAGCGCAACCCTGGTCTTGTAGCCCCAGACCGTAGCGATGCCGAAAAGGCTGAATTCGCTGCGACTCAGGCGAGCGCTCGCACTCAGGCTGCTGCTGCTCAAGCTGAGCGTGAAGCCCGACTCACTGCCACCAAGGCGCCAGTTGAAGAAGTAACTGCGGCGGAGGCCTGAGCAATGTCGTTTACAGCTAAAGATGTTCAAACTCTGCGACAGGCAACTGCCGCCGGAATGATGGACTGCAAGAAGGCCCTTGAAGAAAACAATGGTGACATTGAGCAAGCTAAGCAATGGTTGCGTGAAAAAGGTTTGGCCGCTTCGGCAAAACGTGATGATCGCGATAACAATCAGGGCGTCGTTGCTCTAGTGATTTCCAATAATGTCGGTGCGATCGTCAAATTGAAATCTGAAACTGACTTTGTTGCCAGTAGCGATCAGTTCAAGGCTGAAGCTCAGACCTTGGCTGAATTGGTTGCTGCTAAAGGCGAATCTGCGGTTGCTGAACGATCAGCCATCCTTGATGACTTAAAGATCACGCTCAAGGAAAAAATTGAGTTAGGCGAAGTCGTTCGTATCGATGCTGCCGCTGGCAATATCGTGGAGAGCTATCAACATATTCAAGGTGGACGTGGCGTCAACGCCGTTCTCGTTGAGGTACAGGGCGGTTCAGTTGATCTCGCTCACGACATCGCAGTGCACATCGCTTTCGCTCGCCCAAAATACCTCAGTCGCGACGAAATTCCGGCCGATGTTTTGGAAAGAGAGAAAGCCACTCTTGAGGCCATCAGCCGCAACGAAGGTAAGCCTGAGGCTGCTCTCGCCAAAATTGTTGAAGGTCGCATTAATGGCTTCTACAAAGATGTGTGCCTCATCGAGCAGGCTTACGCCAAAGATGACAAGCAGTCAGTCACACAAGTTCTTGGAGCAGCAAAAATTGTTCGCTTCGCCCAGGTTGAGATCGGCTGATTGATTATGGCCGGATCTGACGTCACACCAATCCGTCAGCCCGACCGACCCGCATGGAAGCGGGTGGTGCTCAAACTTTCTGGTGAGGCCTTGGCTGAACCGACCGGCTTTGGTCTTGATACGAATGTGCTCCATCAAGTTGCGACCGAAATCAAAGATGTCCGCGAGAATTTGAAAATTGATATCGCCGTTGTCGTTGGTGGAGGAAACTTTTGGCGTGGACTTAAAGGCACGGGTCAGGGAATGGACCAGGCTCAAGCTGACTTTATGGGAATGATCGCCACCGTGATGAACGGTCTGGCATTACAGGACGCTCTTGAGCGAGTGGGTCAACAAAGTCGAGTGATGACCGCCATTGAAATGCCCAAGGTTGCCGAGCCGTACATCCGCCGGCGTGCAGAACGCCATATGGAAAAAGGTCGCGTCGTTATTTTTGCTGGTGGTACTGGGAACCCCTTTTTTACAACTGATACTGCGGCAGCTTTGCGGGCCGCTGAAATCAGTGCTCAGGCCATTCTCAAGGGGACTCACTCGGGGGTGGACGGGGTGTACACCGCTGACCCCAAACTTGACCCAACGGCCACTCGCTATGACCGTATTTCCCATAAAGAGGTCATCGAGAAAGAACTTCGGGTGATGGATGCCACCGCTATTGCCTTTTGTCGGGATAACAAAATCCCAATCGTGGTCTTTGATGTGAGCACCCCAGGCAACATCAGATCCGTTCTTGAAGGTCAAGCCATAGGTACGCTGGTCGGGTGACGGACGACATCATTCTCGAGGCCATGGACAAGATGGATAAGGCCGTCGAGCACGCTCAATCACAGTTCACGACTATTCGTACTGGTCGAGCCACGCCTGCTCTGGTGGAGAGGCTGATGGTGAACTATTACGGGGCCGATGTTCCCTTGCAGCAACTGGCCAGTTTTCAGGTCCCCGAAGCCCGTACGCTGGTCATTAAGCCTCACGACCGGGCCGCTCTGAATGCCATTGAAAAGGCTATTCGGGACAGCGATTTGGGTATGTCGCCGTCCAATGATGGTGTCATTATTCGGCTCAATTTCCCAATGTTGACCGAACAACGCCGCCGTGACTATGTAAAAATGGTGAAGAATATGGCTGAAGATGGTCGTGTTGCCGTGCGTAATGTGCGACGAGACGGCCGCAAGCAGTTAGAAAGCGCCGAAAAAGCGGGGGAAGTTTCCAAGGATGAACTTGAGCGGGCTGAAAAAGAACTAGAAAAGATTACGCACGAACATGTTGAACACATAGATAAGTCAGTGCAACGTAAAGAGCAAGAACTTCTAGAAGTTTGATAGGACGAGAACATGAGCGATGACAACTGGCGTGGAGGATCGGATGCAAATCCGGACGATGATTTTGAAGATTTCGGTGAACTGAGATTTTCCGAAGAGGAAAACGAGGAGGAGCAGGCGCCGTTAAGTTTCGACGGCGACAACACTGGCCCACTTCCTCATTGGACGGCGAAACCAACGAGTGAATTGCCCCGCCTGTTCCCTGAAGAACAAACTCGTGATGTTTCACGCGAAGTTCAGCGTGACGGAGATGGCGAAGTGGATGTGTGGGGTTCCTATTCGGGCTCCGCTCCTCGTCCAGTACCTGACCGTCCAGCCGATGCTGCGCCGCGTCCGGCGAGCGACACAGGTGGCAGTCGTCCGATTGTTCGCTTGGGTGATCCGAGTGCTGGAGCAAATCGTCGTGGTGCTGATACCACGACGGGTGCGGCGACACGACCGATTCCATCAGCGCGCCGTGACGAGACCAGCGATACCTCTCGTCCAGGTCGTCTAACAATTGGTGGTGATGATGTTCAAGGTCGCGTGGCGACAGGGAGTCGCACTCGACCAGTGACAGAGCGCGGACCTCGTCCCCGTCCAGAAGTTCGCCCGCGGGGCCGTGTTGCGCGCCCTGCGTCATCAAATAGTGGCGGACGCGACATGCCCATGGCGACTGCAGTTGGCATTTTGATGGTGGCTGCGTTTATTGCCGCGCTGTTATGGAAGCCCGTGGCGATTTTGGCGATAGTCGTTCTGATCTGTGGTTTGGCTGCCGTTGAGTTTTTTGAAAAGGTCACTGAGCGGGGATATCGACCAGCGTCAATCGTCGGCATCACCGTCGCCATCTGTGCACCCTTAGGGGCCTACTGGGTTGGCGAAAGCGCTTTGCCAGTGATCTTTATTTTGGCATTTATAGCTTGTGCGGCGACGTTCGTGGGCGCTTCAGGGGTTCAGGCCAAACCAATGCACAATATGGCGATCACTACCTTGGGCATGCTTTGGATTGGCATGATGGGTTCATTCGGTGCCTTGCTCGCAGGGGTCTCAAATGTGCCTGGTCTTGGCAACGTAGGTACTGACACGCTGTTCATCATTGTCATCGGCGTCAGCGCCAACGATATCGGTGCACTCTTTGTCGGTCAGGCGGCTGGCAAGACTCCACTTCGAGCATGGATTAGTCCCAATAAGACATTGGAAGGTTTAATGGGCGGAACTGTGGCCACCTTGATCGCGATGTGGGTTGTCAGTTTGCAGAGCGATACTTGGAACAGCATCGGTGAGGTATTGCTTCTTGTGATTGCAGTTTCGGTACTCGCTCCTCTCGGTGATTTGGTGGAGAGTATGTTTAAGCGCAACTTGGAGGTCAAAGATTTTGGTTCTTTGATTCGTGGCCACGGTGGGGTACTTGACCGCTTTGACAGTTACTTGTTCGTCTTGCCTGCGGCCTACTACTTATTGATGGTGCTTCAGCCGTACGCATCGTGATCTGAACAATGACCATTGTTGGCGTTTCTATTGCCGGATCATCGGGTTCAATTGGTCGACAAACACTTGAAGTGATTTATGCTGAGAACGCTAAATCGCTCGCCGAGAATACTGGTGTTGATTATGTCGTCCACGGACTCGGAGTTGGGTCCTCCATTGATGTCCTGATTGAGCAAGCAAAGATATTTTCGCCGCGCGTGGTGGCAGTCGCCGACGAATCTCTTCATCACCAGGTGCGAGATGCCCTACCCAATGTGCGTGTCGTGCGCGATATGGAAGATCTCGTGGATGGTGCCGACGTCGTTGTCAATGGGGTCGTTGGTTTTGCTGGTTTGGAGGTCACCTTAGAAACTTTGCGACAAGGTAAGCGCCTGGCATTGGCCAACAAAGAGTCCTTAATTGCCGCTGGGCCAGTGGTGCAACCTTTGCGTGCGGTGCGAGGTGCAGAAATTGTTCCTGTGGATAGCGAACACTGTGCAATCCATCAATGTCTACGCTCAACCGTGCGTCCAGATGTTGAAGTCGCGCGTCTTGTCTTGACTGCCAGTGGCGGTCCATTTCGCGGTCGATCAAAACAAGACCTCGCTGAGGTCACTGTTGATCAGGCCCTTGCTCATCCAACATGGAACATGGGCCCGAAGATCACGATTGACTCCTCAACACTGATGAATAAGGGTTTAGAAGTTATTGAGGCCCATGAATTATTTGGTGTTGATTATTCCCGCATCGAGGTGGTCGTTCATCCGCAATCGGTGATTCACTCGATGGTCGAGTTCAGTGATGGCAGTACTATCGCCCAATTGAGCCTGCCGGATATGCGCTTACCAATTGGATACGCCCTAGCGCATCCGCATCGTGGTTTGACAGCCTTCGGGCGAATTGATTGGGCAGCATTATCGAGACTTGATTTTGAAGAACCTGATCTGGAGACCTTTCGTTGTTTGACTTTGGCGTATCAGGCGGGTCGCGCTGGGGGCACTGCGCCAGCGTTCTTGTCGGCTGCTAATGAGGTCGCCGTTGAAGCCTTTTTGGCGGGATTATTGAAGTGGCCGGATATAGCGGCTGTTGTTGAGTCCTCAATGCAGTCCTATGAGGCGACAGATGGCACGCTGACTAGCCGAGAGATTATTGAGGCTGACCGTGTCGGCCGTGAAACAGCCCGTAAAGTTCTTCTCGTATGAGCATATATCGTTCGTTACGAGAAGAGATGATGGCGGGTGGCGCGGTTAATGATGATCCCAATGCCGATCCATCGCAACCCAGTCAATTGACAGGAGTGCTATCTGGTCTAACGGTTCTCGCTCTGTTGATCTGGCTTGGCATCAGCAATGTGTGGAGTTTGGTTCTCGTCGTGGGCTTATTGCTCTCGGTTTTTCTGCATGAACTTGGGCACTTCAAGACTGCTGGATGGGCGGGAATGAAACGCACACAGTTCTTCATGGGATTTGGGCCCAAAATTTGGAGCACGCATCGCAACGGTGTTGAGTACGGAGTACGGGCTCTTCCTCTGGGGGCATTCGTGCGCATCGTGGGGATGAACAATCTTGATCCCGTCGACGAGGGCGATGAAAAAGTCGCGTATTCTGCAAAGCCCTATAGGTGGCGACTCTTAGTGATCACTGCTGGTTCGCTGATGCACATCATCATCGCTGTGCTGATCATGATGTTTGTGTATACCGCTGGAGGTCGCTACCAAGAAACTGGACGCATTGAAGTTCTTGGACTCACAGAGGGATCACCTGCTGCTCAAGCGGGCATCACTCCAGGTGATGAAATCATCTCAATCAACGGCGTGATTTTGGAAACCAGCGATGATTTCCGCTCATTGATGGGTGCTTCATCTGTCGGTGATGAAGTGTCGGTGGGCTTCATCCATCAGGACTCACAAGTATCAACGCGCGTTACTTTGGTTGCTCGTCCTGGTGATAACGAAACCGGGGTTGGATTTCTCGGTGTTGGAACGAACAGTATCGGTCGCCAGAAACTGAGTTTATTTTCTGCGACGACTCATATGACCTCGGATCTTCTTGACGGTATGGGGCGCACGATTCAGGGAATCGGCACCATCCTCAACCCAGAAAACCAGTGGTCTCAACTCACCGATTCGCAAGCGGATCCGAATTCACGGCCGACGACTGTCGTCGGGATCACTCAGGTTGCAGGCGATATCGGTGATCGCGATGGCTTATACGGTGTCCTTGAGATATTGGCCTCGATCAACGTTTTCATTGGCATATTCAATCTTTTGCCTTTCCTCCCCTTTGATGGTGGTCACGCGGCAATTGCCACATACGAACGAATTCGCAGTCGAAAAGGTCACCGTCATCACGCCGATGTGGAGAAAATGTGGCCGCTCACGGTGCTCGTACTCACCGTGTTGCTATTTCTGACTTTCACTGGTTTGTACCTCGATATCACACGACCCTTCTAATCGCTGGCAGAATGCAATCAATGTCCTCTGAATCATCTCCCACTCGCTGGTCTCTGACGCAGCGTCGCCCAAGTCGTCAAATCATGGTCGGTAAAGTTCCTGTTGGTGGCGGAGCGCCGATCACGGTGCAGTCAATGACGATCACCAAGACGGCTGATGTTGAAGGCACTCTGCAACAAATTTACGCCTTGGCTGCTGCGGGTTGTGACATCGTTCGTTGCACCTGCAACGAGATTGAGGCTGCCGAAGGTCTCGCGCAAATCGTCCCACGGTCTCCTGTGCCAATCATTGCTGACATTCATCATCAGTACAAGATGGCCTTGGCGGCGATGGAGGCCGGTGTCCATGGTCTGCGACTCAACCCTGGGAATATTCGTCGTCCTGAACACATCAAGGCTGTGGCATCTGAGGCCCGTGATCGCGGCATCTCCATTCGTATTGGTGTCAACGGTGGATCGCTTGATCCAGAACTGTATGACAAGTACGGAGGCAAAGTGACGGCAGAGGCGATGGTTGAATCAGCTCTGAGAGAGATTGCCTATTTTGATGAAGTGGGTTTTGATCAAATCAAGATCAGCGTCAAGGCATCGAATGTTCCGCTCATGGTTGAGGCATATCGCCAACTCAGTGAAGTGACTGATCACCCATTGCATCTTGGTGTCACTGAGGCAGGCCCATTGCCGAATGGTTTACTGAAAGCGACTGCGGGTATCGCGGCATTGTTGCTGGAAGGTATTGGTGACACGATTCGCTATAGCTTGACTGCAGATCCCGTTGAAGAGGCGCGTGCTGGACGCCAGTTGCTTGAGGCTCTCGGCCTGCGCGAACGCAAAAACGTTGATCTCATTGCGTGTCCTAGTTGTGGTCGAGCTGAGATTGACGTGATTGACGTTGCCAATCGTGCAATGTTGGCTTTCGGTGAACGAAAGATCCCTCTGCAAGTTGCTGTGATGGGTTGTGTTGTTAATGGGCCTGGAGAAGCTCGCGAAGCCGATCTAGGAATTGCTGCTGGGAATAAACGCGGCCATCTCTTTGTCAAAGGTCGAAATGTTGCCGTTGTGCCAGAGAGTGAAATGGTTGAAGCTCTCGTGGAATGGGCGGAGTTCATCCATGAGCACGGGGCGGAGGCAGCCATCGCGCGTGTTGATACAAAGAAAGCCGAACGCGAAGCTGCCAAGGATCGATCGATGTTGCTCGAATCCCAAGGCGATGACGTGAATCGCTCAAACGAACGAATTGTGGAGATCCGCAAAAAGAGTTGAGAGTTACTACTGGCTTGAGGATTCGTCGACACGAAACAAAGTTGCTTTGCCTGTGAGAGTGATTTCTTCATCTGGTCCGAGGTAGCAAACTTCACCCCGGTGCAATCGGTCGGTGCGACCAACCCCGCACAAGATCAACTCACGGGTTTGCGAGCGCAGGGTTTCAGTACCATTGATTTGGTGGATTGAAAGTTTAAATGGGGCATGAGGCGTTTCGTAGCGCCACAGATGGCCAGTGTCGGTGCGTCTCACAGGGGTGGGTCGCAAAACTGGGTCGGGGAGAGGGCGGGCAATCACAGTTGCCAACAATTCGTTGATATCAACGTGTTTATTTGTGAGTCCGCAACGAACCACATTGTCGCTTGACCCCATGACTTCAACCCCCGTTCCACTGAGGTAAGCATGCAAGTTTCCTGGGTCAAGGTACAACGCCTCGCCGGCACTCAAGATGACATGGTTGAGGAGCAAACTTGCCACGACCGCTGGGTCATTGGGGTAGCGAGTATTCAAGCGCGTGGCCCACACGGCATGTGGCGAATCATGTTGTGCACACGCTTCGACAACGTCAGTGAGAAGTATGCGAATTTCTTCTGTCCCGCTGAACATGTAGTGCAGGAGATGATTGAGGTCGTGGTCGGTCAGCAAACGCGCCAAGACTGATGCTCCGCCTCCGATTGAGTGCAACAATTCGACAGATATTGTTGGCTCGCGAAACCCACAGAATGCTTCAAATGGGCCAAGAGCGCAGAGAAGTTCTGGTTTGGCAAACGGATCACGGTAAATACGTCGCGAGTTACTCACTGGAACGCCCAATCGATTTTCCCGGGCATAGCCATTCTTGGCTTGCTCGAGTGATGGATGCGCCTGCAGTGAAAGTGGTTCGGCGGCTGCTAAAACTTTGAGCAAAAATGGCAACTCGCCCGATGTTGATATCAACGGAGTTGATTGCCCGCCAGTTTCATCAATGGAGCCGCGCGAGTGAGGCACTGAAGCGTGGTCATCAATGTCGAGCATTTTTGATGATCCACCGAGGTGGGTGCCGAACCATAATTCTGCCCACGGGCGACCATCGGGCTCAAGGTTGAGAAGGTGGGGGATTGCTTGCTTGTCACCCCATGAGTAGTGCTGTAAAACACCGCGCACCAGCTTCATATTTAGATACCTGACCGTCCACACAACTGACGCAGAGTTCTCACAACATCACCGATTGGCACATCGCTACGTTCGCCAGTGGAACGGTCGCGTACTTCGACAACGCCATCGGTGAGACCTTTACCAATGACCACGATTGTCGGGATGCCGATCAATTCGGCATCTTTGAACTTCACACCCGGTGAAACCGTGGTGCGATCATCAATGAGCACCCGCACTCCAGTAGTTTCAAGTTCGCTGGCAATCCGTTCTGCTTCATCAGTGATGTTGTCTCCACCTTTGCTGGCAATCACGATATGAATATCGGCAGGGGCAACTTCGCGCGGCCAACATAAACCAATGTCATCAAGAGTTGCTTCGGCGATGGCGGCAACAGCGCGAGATACGCCGATGCCATAACTTCCCATAGTGACAACGACCTGCTTGCCATTTTGATCAAGCACAGTGAGGTTCAAAGCTTCGGCGTATTTGCGTCCCAATTGGAAAATGTGACCTATCTCAATTCCGCGAGCCATTTCCAAAGTTCCTGAGCCATTTTTAGTGGCACATTGAGGGCACATATCGCCAGGCCGAACATCGGCAGCTTCAATGGTGCCGTCCGCAGTGAAGTCGCGACCTGCAATAAGACCCACCACATGTTGACCGATTTTGTTTGCCCCCGTTACCCAAGGGGATCCATTGTGAATGCGCGGATCAACTAGGTAACGAATCTTTGATGGCGAACCACTACCAAGAGCGTCTGGTCCGATGTACCCCTTGACCAATGCTGGGTAGGCGGCGAAATCTGTTTCAGTAAATGCTTCGGGTTCAGCGGGACCGACTTGGGCTTCCAGGCGCTTCATGTCAACATCGCGATCACCGGGAACACCGATGGCCAAGGGTTCACGACGACCATCAGGATGACGCAACATCACGATGACATTTTTTAATGTGTCACTTGGTGTCCACTCACGATCAATTTTAAGATCAGCACGCGTATTGAGCAGATCAACCAATGTGGCGATCGTTGCTGTATCGGGTGTACTGACAACTGTCGCTGAAGGGAGTTTGCTTATGTCCGTCGTCGAAAGATTCGTCGGTGTGGGGACCGTCACGGCTTCTGTGTTGGCGGCGTAGTCGCACGAAGTGCAGCGCACGAAAGTATCTTCGCCAGCTTCAAGAGGAGCCAAGAATTCTTCAGACTTGGATCCACCCATCGCACCAGACATTGCTGAGACGATGACGAAAGGTAAACCGAGTCGTTGAAAGGTGGCGATGTATGCCGTCCGATGGGCTTCGTAACTGGCCGCTAAGCCGGCGTCATCAATATCAAAACTGTAGGAGTCCTTCATCACGAACTCGCGTCCACGAAGCAACCCAGCGCGAGGACGGGCCTCATCGCGGAACTTCGTCTGAATTTGATAGATACTCAGCGGTAAATCTTTGTAACTGCTGTAGAGATCTTTGACCAGCAGGGTAAACATTTCTTCGTGGGTCGGTCCGAGAAGATAGTCCACGCCCCGACGGTCTTGGAGGCGAAACAAGTTGGGTCCGTATTCGGTCCAACGGTTTGTCGCCTCATACGGTTCGCGGGGTAATAGGGCAGGAAAGTGGACCTCTTGGAACCCTGCAGCGTCCATCTCCTGGCGTACGATGCGCTCCACATTGCGGTAGACATTCCAGCCCAAAGGAAGCCAGGTGTAGCCCCCGGGTGCGGCGCGGCGGATATAGCCAGCGCGGACCATCAATTGGTGGCTGGCTACTTCGGCGTCTGAAGGGTTCTCGCGCAGAGTACGAACGAACAGGCTGGACAAACGCAACATAGTCTCAGGCTACTTGCGGACCTCGTGACTTCTGAGCCGTGGGGCTGTTGTCCTTGTATGATGGACGAGTCTGAAGAGAATTTCCATTTCGGTGGGTCTTAAGGCGTGGGCTCAAACCCACGTCTTTTTTATTCTTTAGGATGAGTTGCTTGAGTAATGACTTGGCAAATGAGCATAAATGGAGGTGAATTAATGTCCGAAAATCAGGTATCCCAGCGAATTGAGGCGTTAATTGCTCCAGTGATGACTGATTTGGGTCTAGAACTCTATGACCTTGAGTACAACGGCGGAATCGTCAAAATCACCGTTGATACGCCCCCCGGCTCGCCCGGCGGCATTGACGTCGACCAGTTGTCGCGTTGCACCAGACTGATTTCACGTGAACTTGATCACGATGACCCCGTACCAGGTCATTACACCCTCGAAGTTTCCAGTCCTGGCCTTGAGAGAAACCTCCGTTTACCTCGGCATTTCCAGCGTGAAGTGGGCAAGACGGCGGCCGTTCGTTTGAGTGATGTACTCAACGGTGAACGTCGCCTCACCGGGGTCATTGAATCTGCCGGACTGGACACTTTTGTTCTTCGGCTAGCCAATGGCGAGGAACGAGTCGTTCCCTACGATCGCATTGATCGGGCCAAGACGGTTTTTGTATGGCAAGCCCAACCCAAGCCTGGCAAGGGCGTTGGCGCTGGGGGCGTTAAGGGTGCGAGTAAGAAATCTGCCGCTAAAGACACATCAAAGTCAGGCATTACGAGCAGTTTGCCTGCTTCCACGGCAGACTCAGAGCAAGAAATCGATGATTTTCTAGATCGCTGCGACGACCTAGAAGATCTAGATACAGATCTAGGACAAGACGAGTCAGTACAAGAAATAGCTAGTTACGAGGACCAGGAGTCAGCAGAGTCATGAGTAATGCCGACAAGCGAGAAGCCATCCGCCATTTGGCGAATGAAAAAAATATCTCTGAAGAGACCTTATTACAGGTGATCGTCGAGGCTTTGGCGACCGCTTATAAGCGTCGCCCAGGTTCGGCTGAAGAAGTAGAGGTTGGGCTGGATCCTGACACTATTGAAATTAGTTTCATGGCCTACGACATTGACGAAGATGGCAACTGGGTGAATCCACGCGATGACACTCCCGATGCCGGTGAACTCGGTCGCATTATGGCTCAGACATTCCGTCAGGTGATGGGTCAACGTATTCGTGAAGCCGAGCGCGATAAGAAGTTCGAAGAATATGCCAACCGCGAAGGCGATGTTGTCACGGGCATCATTCAGCAAAACGATAATCGTTATGCTCTGCTTGATTTAGGAAAAGTTGAAGCACTGATGCCACAAAGTGAACAAGTTCCTTTTGAGCGTGCCACTGCGGGAACTCGCGTCAAGGCATACATCGTGGAAGTTCGTCGAAGCGACAAAGGTCCTCAGATCGTTGTTAGTCGTACTCACCCCGGTCTCATTAAGCGTTTGTTTGAACTTGAAGTTCCGGAAATTGCCGATGGCGTCGTGGAGATCAAAGCCTGTGCCCGTGAGCCAGGGCATCGCACCAAAATAGCGGTGCACTCCAATGACAGCAATGTCGACCCCGTAGGTGCATGCGTCGGAGCCCGTGGTGGACGAGTTCGCATGGTCGTTAACGAACTCAATCAGGAAAAGATTGACATCATTCCTTTCAGCGACGATCTTGCTGATTTCATCGCTAAAGCACTTTCGCCCGCCAAGGTCACACAGGTTCTATTGAGTGATGATCGCTCGCAGGCAGATGTCATCGTGCCCGATTTCCAACTCCCATTGGCGATTGGCAAGGAAGGCCAAAATGCCCGCCTTGCAGCCCGTTTGGTTGGTGTGCGTATTGACATTAAGAGCGAGACCCAACATTACAACGAGGTCAATGGGATCATTGAATATGCCGAAGGTGAATGGGTTGCTAACGCCGAAACGGGAGCGCAGGAATTCCACGCTGGCGATGGTTCGATCATGAGCTTGGAAGAATGGGAAAAGGCAACAGCGCTTGATGCACTTGATGTTGATGCACTTGATGTTGATGCTCCTGATGCAGATGATGTTGAAGTCGTCACTCTGCCCGAGGGAGAGGCCTGATCGCCTGATGACGATGTTGACTCACCCGATACGCACTTGCGTGGGCTGCCGTTCTCGAAAGGAACAGCAGTTACTGACGCGCTACGTGCCTAATGGCGTAGGCCAACCTGTTGCCTCGCGCACATCAAGCGGACGCGGTGCATGGATCTGCAATGAATCTGCAACGTGTATCGCTGCGGCTACAAAAACTCGTGCCTTTGATCGAGCCTGGAAAACTCAGTCCTCGACGCGTCAGGCTTTAGCAATCAAAATAAGTACTACTCGTCAACTCACACGAGCCGCACAACCATGAAACTCTAAACCAACGCCGGAGTCACCGGCGTTCGAAACAACGAAGGACTGAACGCCGCGTGGCAAATAACAAGGTTAAAGTAAGCGATTTAGCGAAATCACTCGGCATGACGAATGTCGAGATGTTGGAATTGTGCAAAGCCAATAATGTGGCCGCCAAGACTCCACAATCGACACTCGTCGAGGCTTTCGTACCTTTGCTCAAGCGCAAAGCGCAATTGGCAGGTCTCGTACGCGACGTTGTCGTTGAAGAGGAAAAGCCAGTCAAGAAGGTGGCGCCCAAGTCCGTGGCACCAGTCGTTGAGACACCTGCTGCTGTGGCACCGGTCGTTGAGAGACCTGCTGCTGTGGCACCGGTCGTTGAGA